>DBDG01000005.1:38234-38410 GCA_002293475.1 Lachnospiraceae bacterium UBA938 | reverse complement strand
GCCGCCATATTGGGATTGCGCATAACAGCGGTTTTCTGCAGCTCTTTGATCATCGCTTCATCTTCTTCGGAGGCCTTCATGGCATTGACACCGAAGGATACGATTGAGATTCCTCTCAGATCCGACCATTTGGAAGACAGGACTTCATTTAAGGCATCCGCCAGCTCCATGGTATG
>DBDG01000005.1:14360-38094 GCA_002293475.1 Lachnospiraceae bacterium UBA938 | reverse complement strand
CCGAAGCAGCGGATGGCGATGTCGATGTCCAACCCGATGTTCTGGTCGACCACCCGGAAAGGCACCGGGTTGGCGGTTCCGTATTTGTTGCCGAGGATCTCCTTGGTATTGAAATAATATACCCGCTGATCCCTGGCCGTATCGCCGCCAAAGGTAAACCGCTTGCCTATCGTACCGAAGGTACGTTTCAGGTTATCGCCCAGATTACCGTAAAGGAGACTCGGCTCGGAAGAGGTATCATATGTAAACTCGCCCGCCTCCGCACAAAATTCAACTATTTTCCCCTGATCCACGATCATCATGCACTGGCCTTCGTTTACGGCTACGATGGAACCGTTGCTGATTATATTGTCCTCAGCCTTATAATTACTGCTCCTTCTATCGCTGGTGCGCTTCCGTCCCTTGGTCACCAGTACTTCCGCTTCCATGGAATCACAGTAAAAATACTCCCGCCACTGATCCGCTACTACGCCGCCGACAGCGTCTTTGACCGCTTTTATCAAGCCCATCCTCATGCCCTCCTGTTATCTGTTATCCTATGAAACGTACCGGCCGGCTTACCGGTCGATGCCGCTTATGATAGTTAGTATCATTATAGCGTTTTTATTAGTAAATGTCCACAAATGATTGTAACAGAACTCAGGATTTTTCACATTTCAGATAACATTCCGCCATAACTATTCCCCATGGCCTGACGCCGCTTCGGCAAATTTCGTCGTTACCAGTTCTTCATACGGTACCCGCTGCGGAAGGGTACCGGCTTCCTCTAGGATATTCTGTAGCACCGTAAAGGAGTCTTGGCTAAAAATCAGGTCTTCCTTCCAGGTTTCCTGGTCCTGGTATCTGGCGATGATCCGCTCCAGCGTTTCCCGCTCCAGCTCTGGGAACTGGTTTCCTATCGCCTTGGCAATCTCCCCGGGACTGTGTCCGTTGACATAGTCCAGCCCGCTTTGCACCGCAGCGGTAAAACCTTGGATAATGTCCGGATGCATCGTGATATAGCTGCTCCTGGCACAGAATACCGTGTAGGGAACAAGCCCCGAGCTGTAGCCCAGCGAAGCGACCACATAGCCGGCGCCCTGCTGCTCTAGGGCCGTGGCCTGCGGTTCAAACTCAATCGTATAATCTCCCTGGCCGGCGGCAAAAGCCGCTGCCGTAGTGCCGAACTCAAGACCCTGTTCAATCGTCAGGTCGGCCTGCGGATCAATCCCATTTTTTTTGAGTATGTATTCTAGGACCATCTGTGGCATCCCGCCGTCCCGTCCCCCCAGCACCTGCTTGCCAATCAGTATATCCCATGAAAAACCGGCCAATGCAAAACTGCTGTCCACAGCATTTTCATCGGCGGCACTGGCGGTGGCGCCGGATGATGTCGAGCCGGCAGCGGGTATTCTGGATACCAAGAAATCCCCGGCACGCTGGGTAAGCTGCGCAAAGTTCACCACGGCATCCTCGGTTCTTTCGATATATGTGTAAATGGAAGCTTCGCCGCCCATCAGACCGATATCAGCCGTCCCCGACAGCACGGCGGCCATCGTCTTGTCAGCTCCATTGCCCGCCGACAGTATCAGGTCAATGCCTTCATCGGCAAAATATCCCTCTTCAATCGCCACATACAGGGGCGTAAAAAAGAGCGAATGGGCAACTTCGTTTACAGCGACCCTGGCTCCGCCGCTTACTGTCTTAACATCCGAATTTTGACAGCCTGACCCCGCTACGGACATCAGTACTGCTGATAACAGCAGTGCCATGATTTTATTCAAGCTATTCCTTTTCATAAAGAGCTCCATTAAAATTCGATTTTGTTTATTTTATGCAATATCAAATTATAATAGAGCCTTACTGCCGGAAAAGTAATTTATTTCTGTCAGCCGCCACAACGCCGGCTGCTATCTGGCCGCCAGGACCTCTTCCACCAAGGCCAGCTGCTCGCGGATCTTAAGATGCTGCGGGCATTTGCTCTCACACAGGCCGCAGTCCTTGCAGTCTTTGACGGTCTTTCCCTCAGGTTTCGCGCTGTAGGAACGGTATCCGTTCATGGCATGGTCTTTTAGCCCATAGACGTTATAATAGGTATAGAGGCTGAAAATATGCGGAATATCAATACCCACCGGGCAAGGCTGGCAGTACTTGCAACCGGTGCAATACAGTTCATTGAACTTGGTGAGCTGTTCAAGCGCTTCACCGAGCTGCCGCCATTCCGCTTCGTTCATGTCCCCGACCGCGGAAGCAACCGCCACATTCTGCTCCACCATAGCCTTGGTCTGCATCCCCGACAGGGCGCAACTCAGGTTCGGATTGCCCAGGACAAACTTAAAGGCCAGCTCATACGTCGCTATCGCCGGCTTACCGGTCAGCTTGGTATACAGGTCCGTAGGCGCAGAAAGCCGCCCGCCGCCCACCGGACCCATGGCTACCGTTCCCAGCCCTTTTTCATGGGCATAGGCCAACATCGCTTCATTGCTGCGGTCCAACAGATTATACTGCACTAGCATGCTGTCCATAGGTATGCCCCGGGCTTCCGAAGTGTCAATAATATGTTTTATGACGGCAGGATCGTCGTGAAAAGAAAACGACACATGCCTGATTAGGCCTTCCTCCTTTGCTCTGGCCGCCTCCTTGAGCAGATCCATTTTCATTACCTTGTCATCAAATGAAGCTTTATCAATGCCCCAGAAATGGTAAAAATCAATATGGTCGGTGTCCATCTTCTTAAGGCTGGCTTCCAAGGTACGCCGGTAATCATCAGGCACCTTCACCAGTTCCAGAGGCAGCTTGGTTGATAAAAGGATCTGATTCCGGAACCTCTTTACGGCTTTACCCAAGGCCAGTTCGCTGTTCTTGTTGCAATAAAAAGGCGCCGAATCAAAGTAATTGACCCCCAACTCATAGGCACGGACGATCATCTCTGATGTTTTTTCGTCATCCACATACCAGACACCGTTTTCCTCATATTCCGGCAAACGCATGCATCCAAACCCCAGTGCCGATATTTTTTCTCCTGTCTTGCCAAAATCTCTGTACTGCATAGCTGAAACCTCCTTCAATATTAAAACCTCACTAAACATGCCTGTCTGTATTTATACATTACCTATAGTATAACTCTGACAGTAACTTTACAGCAAGTATTTTCCATTACACCATATGTTGTATTATAAACTTTATACCCAAAATAAGAAGCGATATACGATGGGCTCTTCATAAAAAAGCGAGCAAGCCCGCTTTTCACTCTTGCAGGAGCACTTTCCTAATAGAATAAAAAAGGCGGCAGGCTGCATTTTCAGATAGCAGCTTGCCGCGTGCTTATTAATAATATATTACTGACTCATTGGCATAATTCATAGCCACAGATAACCCCGATATCCATATATGTCATAAAGCCACTGCACCCAGGCCAGCCCCACAGTGAAAATCAGCGTACATGCCGTCATCAGAATAGCCGGCACGTCATAAATCACCTTGCACTGCTCCACCACTTGTCCGTTTTCTCTGACCACATCATAACATCTATACTTGCTGCCAGCTAGTACCTCGACACCGAGGATAATCAGTACTAGCGGCCAGAGCCGGAACGCCAGCCACAGATTCAGCTGCGGTACCAGCACATGTATTGTGCATACCGTACCCAGCGCCAAAAGGACTACTCCGAAAGTTACCGACCCAAGGCGGTGTATCCTGATCGTTTTCTTTTCCATATTTATTCCCATCTGCGGCTCTGCCGCCCTCAAAATCAATAGTTGAAAGCGCTTTCTTTCAACCTTCCAAACATGCCGCTACGCGGCACAAACAATCAGTGAGAAGAACGGCTGTTTATGAATCTTTCTTCCCTAAGCCTTATAGGAATCGCCGCCGTCCTCGGCAACCGCTGCTATATCATTTTGGATCGTTACCTCATCCTCGTTAACCGGCACCGTGTCCTGTTTGGCTGGCGCCATGTCCTGTTGGCTCTCAACCATCATTTCCCCTAGCTCTTCCGAAAAAAGTATCTCCTTTTTTCCTTTTATCATCCTGATCCCGACCCAAAGCACCAGCACCCCGACTGCCAGCCGCGGCCCGCCATACATTATAGTATAGATAAACACATCAACCCCATCCGGAAGGTCTAAGGTTCCCAATATGCTAATTACCAGCGACCAGAGCAGCCAGACCCCTAACCCGATCAGAATATAGGCAAACCAGTTCCGGTATTTTCCGGCATCCTTTTTTTCTAAAGTCGAGAAGTCAAGTCCAAACAGATAATTATCCTCAACCATTTCAAACTCAGCATCACTAAGCCCTCTCAGGTTATGGGTATGGAAAAACGCATAGAACCATATCAGCGCCAGAAAAAACGTTAAGCCGGGAATATTCAACGTGCCGATTATGACAATCAGGCCGAGAAATAAACACATCAGGCTGAGCCCGGCTTTCATAAATCCCATATACATCTCACCCGCCCCTGGCAGCAGGGAAAACATAAAGGTAAAAAACTTATTTTTCTTTTTTGGTTTCATAATATCTTACTCCTCCTTCTCAAACAAACGTTCAAATGACATTAGGGCATTAAAAACCACATCTGATGTAGAATTAATGGCATCCGTCCCCTTCTGGAGGACAGCTGAGAAACGCTTATCATTCTCCTGAAAAGTTTCCTGCCACCGGTTATCCGCCATGTTGACGCCAAGATAATCCATCTGCATCCGCGGAAGCATAAAAGTAAGGAAAAGCGCGGCCGTCATGCCGACTATGATCTTCATACTGTAAGAAAACATCTGGATCTTAGCCTGACGCAGTTTCTGAACAGAGATAATATCCTGTTTTTCCCAGCTTTTCATAATTTCCTCTTTCAGATGCCGGGGCGCATAGAGTGGCGCCTGCTCAATGCTTTCAATGAGCTTAGTTAGCTCTTCATCACTAAGATATGACCTCATATCAGCTCCTCCTTTCCGAACATTATCCGCAGCTGTTCCCTCGCCCGGTAGATCTGCGTCTGAATCGTCTTGAGCTTGGCCTTCCGTTCTGCCGCGATCTCAGAAGCGCTCCGTTCATCCAGATAATAGGCTCTGGCAATCTCGTTATAGGGCGGCTTTAGCTTTTCACAGCATTTTGATAATCTTAGCTTGATCTCGCTCTCGATTATGATCTGCTCCGGCAAGCTGTGCCGCTCCTCCTGATTATGGAAAAATTCATCTTCGGTAGGCACCTGCCTGCGCCCGGCACTACGCATAAAATCAATACTTTTATTGGCGGCAATCCGACAGATCCAAGCCTTTTCATTTAATCCGTCAAAACTGTCCCACTTTTGGTACGCGGAAAGAAAAGTTTCCTGCGTCAAGTCTTCCGCTGCAAAATAATCTCCCGAAATCTTGTAGCAGACGGAAAATACCAGTTTCTGATAACAATCAACCATCTCCGCCAGCCTGACCTGCGCACTTATCTCTTCCACCCTCTTTCCGTTTTTGTCACGTGACTAACACTTCATAAGATATAACGTTATGCTTTCATATTTGTCTTCAGTATTTCAATAAATTAAAAATTTCAATAAATTAAAACTGGCGGAGCATTACCGCCAGAGTCACCTTTATTCGCTTCCGCTCCATCCTGTTACCATGATGCTTCTCACTTCTTCTTCCTCTCCATGCCTGTCAGCATGACGGTTTCCAAGTTCCGTGAATGCCGGACAAAATCTCCCGGTGTCACAAATAAAGCATTGAGCGGAACGTCCGTTCCGAGGGCTTCCAGCAGCTTTCCCGCTTGTTCAAGAAAGGCCGCGCCAAGCCGGAGGGTTTCCTGATAAGGCTGCCGACCTTCCGCTACGGCCTGAAAAACAGCGTTTTCATCCTTAAGAGCGGTTCTTGTCAATTCATGATAAAACGCTTCCAGTACACTGCCCTCGTCAAAGAATTCTGAAACACTGTCCTCATCCAAAAATCCCGGAACGCCAATGGCATTACTTCGGTAACCGTTCAGGTAATCAGCCAGGCAAAGCCCGCCGCCCAGAGCCGGCAGCTGTCCGTCATACACATTATCGCCCGGTGCCGGCGGCTGGCCGCCGAGTGTATTTTCAGCCGGAGCCTGATAACCAAAATCCACGTCGATCCGGTAGTCGCTCCCACAGTCAAAATAAACTTGATAGACAAACTGGGAGCATACCATGACCGGCTTTTTCAGTTTCAGGATATGATAGTTGATGAAGTGATCTATCTGTGTAATGGCCTGCATCAGAATCTTACTGCCAAGCACGATCAGCTTGTGATTAGGCTTTATCTTACGGAACAAAAACAAACCGGCCAACAGGAACAGAGCCGGAAAATCATATTTCGCACCAGCCTGACGGTAAGCGTCGGCAGCGGCCAACAGGGGGGCAGTCGCCGGTGCATGTCCCAGACGCATGACATAAACTTCCTGGCCGGCATAGAAAGCCACATCGTTGACACTGACTCCGCCGGCTCCCATTTCTATAATTGCATCTTCCCGGTACAGCATGGCGGCATGAGAAGTATCCGATCCACTAAACCAAGCTATGCTCTTGCTGAGCCAGTCATCCTGTTCCGCCTTAAAAACAATAATATCTCCCCGCTCTAATTTATCCACAAGCGCTCCCTCCTTTGTTCCGGATGACAAAGGCTGTTATTTCTCTGTCGGCCTGCCATCCTCCTGACCGGTTTCTAGGCTATCAATCAATTTCTCAATCAACAGTCTTTTCACATATACATCAAAACTAAGCATACTGATAAATGCAAACAGCTGCAGAAAATCCCGCTTCCCTTGCGGCGCGTCTTCAAAAGTATCTTTGGAAATGTCGAATTTCTGGACAATGTCCTCTTTCATATTTTTAATCTGGTTCTCTTCCAGTGCAAACAACTCCTGATAAATAGAGCCGAGGTTAAACTCTTCCTCCGACTGGAAAAATTCCTTCTTGACGGGATCTAAAAGCGTGCGGATATCATTAATTGTCAGAATTCCTTTATAATAGTAAATAAAAATCAGCAAGAGGATATGATCCTTCTTGTATTTTTTCTTTTCAGGCGGCGGCAGTAGGTCGTTTTTGGCATAATTGTTGATCATGGTTTTGGTCAGAATCTTGTCCTCTTCCTGATGCCTGGTGGATTTCTTCAGTTTTTTGTCCATGAATGTCGTTACTTGATCCATGTAAAGGTCAATATTGGGGATGTCCTCAAGCTTTATATACTGGATACGGTCAAGACTTTCCAATATGCTGTTGAGCAGATCATTCTTATCTATTGTCATGCAACAGTCATTCCTTTCGTAGATGGGAAACATGCCTATGCCTTTTTCCCTGCCAAGCCTGCAGCAGACATCCGGACACGACAATTCTCTTGCACCTTATTATATAGTATTCATAACTGCATGGCAAGAGGCGATTGTAACTGGAGCTAACTTTGCGCACTGGGGTGGGTGTGGTGCGGTCATCGTCATATCGCCCAGACATCAGCGGCTCCGGTTCCGGCTCCCGAAAATAAGTGAAGCTAAGCTTCTCACCTCTCATTTTTGGCCTGCCCCGCTACCGGCGTTCAAGCGCCCTCCGTGGCGCGTGAAGCCTTGGCCGGACCTCCATGTCCGGCCATAGCTAGGTTTTTCTTACGTGAGAAACTAAGCTTCACTAATTTTCTCCCGCAAGGAACCGGAGCCGCTGATGTCTGGGCGATATGACGATTCGGTATCCCAACTGGATGGTTCTGAAAAACCGTACTAATCTCAGGCGACCCTGTTAGCTAAATAGATGGTTTTAGTTCTGCGAAGTGCGTGAGAATACCATGTCATAACCGTCGTTTCCATAATTAAGGGAACGGTTAACACGGCTGATGGTAGCAGTTGATGCACCAGTCTTTTCAGAAATTTCCAGATATGTTTTATGGTTATGTAGCATCGAAGCCACTTCAAAACGCTGCGATATCGACAGCAATTCATTGACCGTGCATAAATCCTCAAAGAATTGGTAACATTCTTCCTTATTCTTTAAGCAGAGTATTGCTTCAAACATGTGATCCACGGCGGATGTGTGTATTTTTTTATTCATACCTGTGGCTCCTGACTATAATTAAAGAACTTGACAAATTATTAAATATTTTAACATGCTAAAGTCTTAAAGTAAAGGTCTCAAAGTATATTTTACCTCAGCATTATTGTATATGTAAAACTCTTTACCGCATCCATTCGCTGCTACAAGCACAGAAAAGAGCGCTGAGATACCGAATCGTCATATTGTCCAGACATCATCAGCTCCGGTTCCTTGCGGGAGAAAATTAGTGTTGCTTAGTTTCTCACTTAAGGAAAACCTAGCCTTGGCCGGACACGGAGGTCCGGCCAAGGCTTCACGCGCCATGGATGGCGCTTGAACGCCGGTAGCGGAAGCAACCTGTATCTGGGTGTGAGAAGCTTAGCTACACTTATTTTCGGGAGCCGGAACCGGAGCTGATGATGTCTGGACAATATGACGATGACCGCTTAACCAACCAACGTTGGCTAGCCAAATATTGCCTAGCCAATATAAAGATGACCGCTTAACCAACCAACGTTGCCTAGCCAATATAAAGACGACCGCTTAACCAGCCTCACCCGCTAATTTCCATCACATCCCGCGGATCAATATATTCATCATCTTTCATAATCTGATATGCCAGCTCCAGGTTATCCTCTCCGACCAGAAACAGAATGTAACGCTTGCCCAGCGCCTCACCTTCCTTTACCAAAGGCGTACCCTGATTGTAGTATATCGAGCGATACCCGTTCTGATGGTCGAATACTAACTTGGTGCCATACTTTTCGTCTTTTTCTATCGCTTCCACAATGCCGGGACCCACGGTCACCACTGCATTGCCAACCGATGCATTAAGTATCAGGGTATAGCTGTCTTCCTCCGATTCTTCCATGGACACCGAGCCGGAACCGCTTGAGCCGCTTAACGGAAATCCTTTTGGCAGATATGATTCTGTCAGCTCTGCCTGACGGACTTCTTCCACTGCTGCCAGTTTGGCGGTAGTCTCGCTCAACACTTCCACTTTATCTGACAAATCGCTGTTCGCTTCTTCCAGAAAAACATTTTGCTCGCTTAACTCGGCAATGGCAGCCTGGTCATTTACTGCATCTTCTCGCATATCCCTGATCACTATCGACTGATATATGATCTCGCAGATAGCCACTACCGTGACAAGAAACAAAAAGAACATCAAAAGTTCAATGAATAGCGAACTTACATGATGCTGACTTATCGTACCGTCAGCTTTTTCGCGAACCAGCAGGATGGCAAAGCTGCTCTTCCGCTTATTTTTTTGTTCCATATTTTAACTCCTTCATATAAATCTAATATATTTTAGCACAATTGATCAAAACACACAACTTTAACTAAAAATTTCCTGTCATTTCTGCCAAAATAGCACACTTTCGCACTTTACATTTTACTCAAGTTGTGTTATTCTGGTTGTGTTGCAACAATTTTAATATTTTTTTTAATTTTTTGGAGGTATCCTAATGAACAAAGGTACGGTAAAATGGTTTAACAACCAAAAAGGCTACGGTTTTATTTCTGACGAGCAGGGCAATGATGTATTCGTACATTATTCAGGTCTTGTCATGGATGGTTTCAAGTCTTTGGAAGAAGGCGCTGCTGTTGAATTCGAAGTAATCAACGGTGAAAAAGGACCCCAGGCCGTAAACGTTACAAAGATATAATCAGACACCTGATTATAAAAAATCATTAATCAGTAATCCGATGTGCCTGTTCTTGAATATAAATATTAATTTTTATTTAGAATCAGCAATATTGAGTTATCAGATTAAGGTCAGAACCTGTCTTAGTAGGACGGGTTCTTTTTTTTATTAATTTTTTGCTTATTTTGCTTGTTTGCTTGTTTTGCTTGATAAGATGATGGGCAAAATTGGCCGTGGAAGCGGGGCTTATGCCGTGCTTATGGTTTTTTTCTGCCTAGGCGGATTTCTTCCATCAGCGCCGCCATGTCTGGCTCAAGTCGATCGAACAGATAGGTTTTCTCCTGCCGGCGGTTCAGATATTCTTGTCTGAACTGGCTGGCCGCCTGTTCTATCTCTTCCTTCAGCCCTTCGGCGGAAAGACGGGCTGCTCCCTGCCCCCACACGATCATCTGTTCTAGGGCGTCGGATGTCGCAACTGTAACAAAATGCTTTTTGCCGATTTTGTGGGTTACTTTTTCTATATACATATCGGCTGTTTCGGCTTCTTTAGTATAAACGATGTGGATGTTCAGATATGGGAAGTAATCGCCCGGATTGCCTTCTACCCGGTAGGCATCATAAACTAGGATGACGATATTGTTCTTATAACCTTGGTAATTACAGAGGATATCCGCCAGTCTGCTGCGGGCGGCCTCCATGTTTATTTCTGCCAGTTCCCTGAGTTCCTGCCAGGCAAATATGATATTATAACCGTCTACCAGAAGATAATTATCGGTATGTTCATTATTTTTTGAAGGGTTGTTCTGATAAATTTCATCTGTCCGCGGACGGGTCCAGCGTGGGCGGGTTTGCGGAACGGTTCCATAAGTCCGATTGAATATTTCTTCCAGTTCTTTATTTTCTTTTTCAGCCGCGCTTTCTTTGGGCTGTTTTTTTCTTTGCGCTGTCTGGGCCGACGATTCCGGCTTTGCTTTAGAGCTGTCGGAAGTATCTCCGGCGTCTGCTCCTTGTGTGGCGGCTCCGGCGTAGACTTCCGTCCATGCGTTCCGGCCGGCCAGATTAAGGCCGCTTTCTACGTGCATATATTCGTTAACCTTATCCCAGGGAACGATGAAACCGGCGCCGTGGGCACAAAAAACCGAACCGGACGGATTATTGACGTCAGCTTCGGGATCATAAGCAGCGGCAGCCATGATTTCTGCGGTATTATGGCAGGGTTCATATCCCTTGAGCGTACAGAACAGCCTGCCGTGGCCTTTGGTATAAGCGGTCACTTCGGTCATATAGCCCTGCATAGATGACACGGGCGCACTGCCGGTCAGCACGGCTATCCCGCCGCTTATGAGCGGCGGCAGGGCACTTCCGTGCATCCTGCGGATATCAGCCATGGCACGCCCCACGGTTTCCTCCGGGACCTCCAGCCGAAAAGAGTACACCGGTTCCAGCAGAATATTGACGGCGCCCATAAGCCCCTGACGGACGGCCCGGTAAGTTGCCTGGCGGAAATCTCCTCCTTCTGTGTGTTTTACATGAGCCTTCCCGGCGACCAGCGTGATTTTCATATCCGTGATCTCCGCTCCCGTCAGTACTCCCCGGTGCTGCTTCTCTTTTAAGTGGGTCATGATGAGACGCTGCCAGCTGCGCTCCAGCTCATCTTCGCTCAAGGCAGCGGCAAAAGTAAGTCCGCTGCCCGGCTCTGCCGGCTCCATCAACAGATGCACCTCGGCATAGTGGCGCAGAGGCTCAAAATGCCCCATTCCTTCTACCGGCGCGGCAATAGTCTCTTTGTATACGATGCTGCCCTTGCCGAAAGTGACGGCGACGCCGAACCTTTCCTGGATGACACTTTCTAGGATCTCAATCTGCACCTCTCCCATCATCTGCACATGAATCCGACCCAAATTCTCATCCCAAGTGATATGGAGCAGCGGGTCTTCCTCTTCCAGCAGGCCAAGCTGAGAATATATTACATGGGCGCTGACCCCGTCGGGCAGTTCGACCTGATAAGTGAGGACGGGTTCCAGGATCGGCATACTGATATCTTTTTCCTGCCCCAGCCCCATGCCCGGCGATGTTTTTTCCAGGCCGGCCACTGCGCATATGTCCCCGGCATCCGCCGTCTCCGCTACCTGGAAGCGGCTTCCCGAATAGATGCGGATCTGGTCGGCTTTTTCCGGTATTATGTCAGCACCTTGGGCTCCCGGTACCGGGATGGACAGCACCGTCTTGACCCGGAGCCGGCCGCCGGTTATCTTCATATAGGTAAGGCGGTTGTTCTGCTCGTCTCTGGTTATCTTAAAGATCCGGGCACCGAAATCTTCGCCGTAATCGGGCGGCATGGCATATTTACCGATGCCGGAAAGGAACTCACTGACTCCTTCACATCTAAGTGCCGAACCGAAATAGCAGGGATAAACCTTACGCTCTTTAATTAGGCGGGCAATATCCGTCTCGTCCACCCGGTCTTCAGCGAGGTATTTTTCCATCAATGCCTCGTCACTCATCGCCAGATTCTCGTAATATTCCTTGACAGAAGCTTCCCTGTGCCCCGCTTTGCCCTCGCCGTCCCCGGCATCGGGGCTAAAGTCCAGGCAGCGTTCGTCAAGGCCCTGCTGTAGTTCCGCAAGGATGCCGTGCTGATCCGCACCCGGCATGTCCATTTTGTTAATAAAAATAAATACCGGTATCTGATACTGTCTTAACAGCCGCCATAAAGTCCGGGTATGTGCTTGGATGCCGTCCGTCCCGCTGATAACCAGGATGGCTGCATCCAGTACTTGTAAAGTCCGCTCCATCTCTGCCGAAAAATCCACATGTCCCGGCGTATCCAGCAAGGTCGCCTTCCTATCGCCAAGCATCAGCTCCGCCTGCTTGGAAAAAATAGTTATCCCTCTGGCTCTTTCCAGGCCATAATGATCCAGAAAGGCATCCTGATGATCCACCCTGCCCAGCTTACCGATGCTGCCGCTAAGATATAAGATGCTTTCCGCCAGCGTTGTTTTTCCGGCATCCACATGAGCAAGGATGCCCAGTACCAGATTTGCTCTTTTCATATTTATGTCCCATGTCCGCTGTAGCGGACTCAAAATCAATAGTTGAAAGCGTTTTTCTTTCAACCTTCTAAATATGCCGCTACGCGGCACAAACAATCAGTGAGAAGAACGGCTTTAGACGTTCTACAATATGGCCACTCCGGAATCCCTTGCCGCCTGCGCGACAGCCGCGGCGACGGCCGGCGCAACCGCCCGGTCCAGCGGACTTGGGATAATATAGTCCGGGTTAAGCTCCTCCTCGCGTACCAAACCGGCTATCGCCCTAGCCGCGGCGATCTTCATGGCATCGTTGATGTCACGCGCCCGCACATCCAAGGCGCCGCGCAATATGCCTGGGAAAGCCAGCACGTTATTGATCTGATTGGGAAAGTCGCTGCGGCCTGTCCCCACCACGGCTGCCCCCGCCTGCCTGGCCAGCTCCGGCATAATCTCCGGCGTCGGATTGGACATGGCAAAGAGGATCGGGGCTTGGTTCATGCTGCGCACCATCGCTGCGCTGACACAGTCAGGCGCAGATACGCCGATAAAGACATCCGTTCCGGTTATTACTTCTGCCAGCGGCCCTTTCCGCATCCGGCGGTTGGTTATCCGGGCAATGTCATCTTTTTCTTTATTCATGTTATTGCGGCCTTCATAAACCGACCCGCTGCGGTCGCACAAGATGACATCCGCTACACCCATCGCCAGCAAAAGCCTGGCAACCGCCATGCCGGCTGCTCCCGCTCCGTTGATCACTATGCTTAATTCCGCCATCTTTTTCCCCGTCAGCTTACAGGCATTCAAGAGCGCCGCCAAGGTAACTACTGCCGTACCGTGCTGATCGTCATGAAAGATCGGGATGTCGCAACATTCTTTCAGCCGCCGCTCTATCTCAAAACAGCGCGGCGCCGCGATATCTTCCAGATTGACGGCACCGAAACTGCCCGCCAGCAGGGCAACCGTCCTAATGATCTCCTCCGTATCCTTGGACCGGATGCAAAGCGGAAATGCATCCACGTCACCAAGGGCCTTAAACAAAGCGCACTTTCCTTCCATAACCGGCATGCCGGCCTCCGGGCCGATATCCCCGAGCCCCAGCACGGCCGTTCCGTCCGTGATGACTGCCACTAAGTTGGAACGTCTCGTCAGTTCATAGCTCTTCTCCGGCGCTTGCTGGATATCTAAACAGGGCTGGGCAACTCCCGGCGTATATGCCAGCGAAAGATCTTCTTTCGTAGCCAGCGGAACACGGCATGTAACTTCGATCTTGCCCCCCCATTCATAATGCTTCTTCCGTGATTCTACCGCATAATTCATCTGAAATTACCTCCATACCTCAAATACTTTACCGCATCATGTGAGAAAGTGCAAGCCGATTTTATAATTTTAAACATAAAAGCGCACCAGATATCAAGTTAACCTTAATCTGGTGCGCTTATCTATTTATGTGCTATCGGACTGATGCCCTAGACGCCAAAATCAATCTGTCCCCCGACCATCATCTCTTCTTCTGTCCGGACATTTCCCAGCATCCCCTGCTGATAATAATCCTGAACCTTCCGCAGCAGTTCCTCCATAGAATCCGCGGTAATGGTTTCGCTATCCTCATTATCCAGTCGTTCTTCGCCTTCCGCTCTTCCATAACGGCCTGATTTTTCATTCTTCTTGGCTTTATCGGCCTTTTTGTCCGCTTCTTTTTTGGCATCGGCTTTATCGGCCCGCTTCTTGGCAGCCTTATCTCGCAGTGACGTCATGGATTTATCCATCACCGCAAAAAATGAAGCCCGCCCGTCCTTTACCGTCATGCCAAACGCTTTTACGCCGGCTCCGCTTTGGCCGATCTGGGTCTGCATCTTAGTAAGGCTGTTCTTGGCACTATTCAGGATGGACTCATATTTCGCCCGGTAACTGTCATCACGAGCCATCTGTTCTATCTTATCCGTATCAATCAACACGGTCATGCCGTCCGAACTGGCAAAGCTGCCTTTCATCATCTCCGCCTCATTCTTTTTATCCGAAGAAACTAGGACAAAATTAAGATGACCGTATTTTTTTACCAGAGAATTATAATATGCTTTTCCCTTCTCACTTAATTCCGGATTACCATAGGTACTCTTGCCGATTCCGATGACTTCTGATTTCTTTTCCGCTGCCCAAGCTTGGGAACTATCATCTTTGATACCTGATGTTTCTTTCTGCCCGCCAGACTTATCATAATTATAAGTATTCTGATAAGCCTGCTGGCTGTAGGGTGTACTGTTTACTTTAGCCATTGCGATTTCCTCCTTAAAATCTTATTACGTGCAAATCCGTTTGCACAATCGTGGGTATCATATTTTATATCGGCTAACCACTTATTTTTCGTAATAGCTTGAGGCATAGTTTATAGCTCCCGGCGGCTCCAACCCGGCCCTCTTAAGCAGCTCCTCGTTTTGAAAGACCGCCTCACCGTCCGCATCCGCAATCACCTCACCGTCCGCGAGAACCACCACCCTTTCAAAGCAGTCATACACAAAATCCATGTCATGCAGGATTGAAATCACCGCTTTCCCTTCTCCTTCCAGACGGCGGATCAGCCGCTTTAGCGTTTCCCGGCCTTGATAATCCTGCGCGATCGTCGGCTCGTCTAGAATCAGCACATCGGTATCCATCGATAGTACCGATGCCACCGCGACCATCTTCCGCTCATGCAGCTCCAGATCATATGGGTTGACCTCCTCCCGGCCGGCCAGCCCAACTAATTCTAGCGCTTCTAAAGCACGCGCTTTCGCCGCTGGCTCCGCCATGCCGATATGCAGCGGCCCGAACATCACCTCATCCAAAACTCGATATTTAAAGATCTGGTCGTCCGGATTCTGAAAGACATAGCCGATATCGCGCGCCAGCATCGCGACCGTTTTCCCTGATATATCTTCCTTCCGATACCAGATGCTCCCGGAAACCGGGGAAAGCAGACCCTTTAACAGTTTGACCAAGGTCGTCTTGCCGGCGCCGTTGGAACCGACGATAGCCGTCGCACGGTTATCCAGCGAAAGACTAAGGCCGTTTATGACCGGCAGCCCTAGATCATAGGAAAAGTACAGCTCTCGCACCGTAAACACCTCTTCCGGTTCCCGGGAATGGCACGGCTTCCATCCATAAGAAGCCAGATGGTCAGCCCCTTTCTGCTGGATAAGATAGGACAAGGGCGGGCATATCCCATAATCTTCCAGGTCATCTCGCGAAAATATCCTGTCAGGGGTATCGAAATCCACCATTTTCCCCTGATGCAGCAAGATGATACGGTCACAGTATGCCGCCAGCTTGGCCATCTTCTGTTCTGCCATGATAATCGTGATCCCCGCTGCTTTCAGCGCTTCAATCGCCCGAAAAACCTCTGCCCCGGCCGCCGGATCCAGCTGCGAGGTGGGTTCGTCCAGAACCAGAATGTCCGGTTCCATGACCAGCACGCTGGCCAGGGCTACCCGCTGCATCTGCCCGCCGGAGAGGTCGAAAGGGTTGCGCTCCCGCAAGGATAAGATGTCCATCCGCTCCATGACGGCTTCAACGCGGCGGAAGATTTCATCACGGGGGATGCCGAGATTCTGCAGGCCAAAGGCGATTTCCTCATATACCGTAACCCGCGCTCCGGACAGCTGGTTAAACGGATTCTGAAACACCAGTCCGACCTTGCGGCACAGCTCGGCAATCGGGGTTTTGGCGACTTCCATGGCGGCCGCCTCCGCTGCCCCGCCGATTATGATCTTTCCGCCGTAGGCTCCTTTGTAAAAATGGGGAACCAAGCCCATGACGGCACCGCACAGGGTACTTTTCCCTGCTCCGTTAGCCCCGATCAGACCGATGAACTCGCCCTTGTTCACCGTAAAGGAAAGACTGTCCAGCGCCAGCTTCTCCTGATGCGGATAGCGGTATTTGAGGTTATGGAACGTAAGACAGGTCATCCGAAGATCCTCCATAGGACAGCTGCCGCCAGCAGCAGAATCAATATAACAATAGCCAGCCGGTCAGGCTGCTTTACAGAACGTTCGATCAGGAAGGTTTTGCGGGCTTTTGCTTCAAAACCGCGGATTTCTAGCGAAGCCGCCCGCTCGCGCGTGTTGATCAGGGCACTTGTCACCACCGGTGAAATCAGGGGAATAAAAGCCTTGGCCCGGGTCACCAGCCGCCCTTCGGTCTCTAGGCCGCGGCTGCGCTGGGCATCCATAATGGTAGTTTTAGCCGCCGTCATCTGCGGTATGATCTGAAAAACGGAAATAATGATGTAGCCGGCTTTCTTCGGCAGCCCGGCCCGCTCCAGCTCATCTACCAAGACAAACGGATCGGTGGACAGTACAAAAAGGGCAAAAGAAAGCAGCATATTCAGTATATTTAAGCCCAGCCGGAGGGCATAAAGCAGTCCTTCGCGGTAAAACATCAGCTTACCCAGCCCCCAAAGTAGCGTTTCGTTGTCCTTATAAAAAAGCCCCTGGATGAGAAAAACCGTTATCATAATCATACCTGAAAAAACAACCAGCGGCAGGGCTTTACGTAAAAGCCCGCCACTGATCAGTAAAATAAGACTGATTCCGATCATCAGGAAAAACCCTGACATCTTACCGGCAATAAGCGGAGCCGCAACAGCGGCGGCAGTAAAGAAAAGTTTGGTAAAAGGATGTAAGCTGGTCAGATATGTTTCTTTATCAACATACAAGCTGATGCTTTTCATAGGCGCTCCCATCGTGCAGCGATATCGCCGGCGGGCATGAATGATGCCTTAGCGGCATTACCGGCAACATCATTCAGTCCAAGCTTTTTATCTCGTCATCGGCGGTATATAGGGAAGTCAGTTTCTTAGGCAGTCCTTTGATGATCAAAAAGACAATGACAAGCACCAGCAGCTTATCGGGAATATCCACCACCATTTCATCCAATAGAGAGCCGAGGAAAACCGGCATCCCGTTCGCCTGCGTAACGGCAAACAGGGCATCGCCCCAAGGATTTCCCGTGGTACCGCCATAGTATAGGACGTTGAGGGGCGTCGATATCACGATGGCGGCCAGACCGGCCACACAAGCCGTAAGTACCATCTTAAGAAAGGTTTCCATGTAGCCAAGGCGTGACATGATCCCTACCGCCAAACCGATGCCCATACTGGTAAGCGCATAGATCAGGGCAATGTTATCCCCGGTCGTAAATCCATAGATAAGATTGCTGACCGCCCCGCAGATGGCGCCGATAACCGGGCCGCCGAGAAAAGCGCTGATACAGGTTCCGATGCTGTCCAGCCATAGCGGCAGCCGCAGCGTGGATACCAACAGTCTGCCGAGGAAGTTAATACCGATGCAGGGGGGGATGAGGGCGATGATAGCAACGCTGAATCTGGTATAGAATATCTTTTTCATAATACACTCCTTATTTTGTGTTAGATTTATAATAATGTACGGTAACACATGGGTTAAGGATTGTCAATTATTTTTTATGAGGCGGGATTGACACTTGTGGAGGTTCGATTGGCATAAAGATATTAATTTACGCGATTACATCAAACGAACCTGCCGCGGGACTCTCGGCCGGCGGCTTATTTGCGGCTCTTTTCTCATCTCCCCAGGCTTTGTTATAAATTGATGCCATCTCCACCTTGCGGGCATTTTCGGCCGGCGTGTCAAAGCTCTGCCACTGTCCTTGGCTGTATGTCGCCACCATATTGCCTTCGCTGTCGTAAAACTCCGCGTATGTTAGATCCTTACCGGACTTGGAATACTTTACCGACCCGTCACCCAGCAACAACTCCAGCAAGTTGACCGGGTCGGGGGCAGGTTTTGCATTTTTGTAAATGGCCTTCAGTCCATTGGTTATAATGCCTTTTCTATCAGGCGAAACAACGGAAGTAAAGCTTTTTTCCAAGCTCTTGAACTCTTCGGAACCGTATTGGAATTTTCCTGCGGCAAAGTCTTTCTTCGCCTGCTCAACAATGGCTTCCCGGTATCTTTCCTCGCTCATAGCCGGTTTCGATTTGGTCAGATGCTCATTTCCGCTGAAATTCGGTAAGGCTACGCCGCCAATGCTTTGGGTGCGGGCATATTGCGATTGCTGCGCTACGCCGCCGGTTTGTCTGATATTCATATAGTTTGTCACCTCTTTCGATAGGTATATCGGATCTTGAAGCGTATAAGATAATAGTACATCGTCAGATTGACGGGGGGGGGGCGGTCATCGTCAGATTGCCCGGGCCTCATCGGCTCCGGTTCCGGCTCCCGAAAATAAGTGAAGACTAAGTTTCCCGCCCAAATTACTGGCAGCTTTCGTGTCGTCAGCAATGGCCAAAAGCAAGATAGCGGACGGCCAGACGGAACACCTCTGCCGTCTTTATGGATAAGCAAAGCACGCNNTGAGACACTCCAAAACTTCCTCCGGTAAGGAGCCAGACAGAAAGTGTTTTATCATCTCTTCTGGCTGGCGGAGTAGCGGGGAACGAATCGGAAAATGGCCTTAATTTCAGTGAAAGCAGCTTACAGCGAAAATAATTCATATGAGGCAAGGATTGTCAATAATCTTTTTTTCTAGTATATTTATACAGTGTAAGTTATTAATGTAAGTTATCAGAGTTTATAAGTTATGTTTGAAGGTGAGGACTGATGAAAGACTTATTGTTAGTAGTTGATATGCAGAATGTCTATAAAGAAGGAGCCCCTTGGGCTTGCCGTCAGGTCGGCGCGAGGGTACGTAATATCCAGCTTTTGCTGGATTCCGGCACCTTGGATAAGGTGATATTTACCCGGTTTGATGCCCCGTCAGAGCCTCAAGGAACATGGCGGGCTTATAATGATGAATATGTGTCGATCAACACAGATGGCTACTTGAACGCAATCATGCCGGAGCTCCTTCCATATACCAAGCGATATCCGGTATATTCCAAGTCGGCTTATTCTTCCTACGCGATTGAAGAAGTCAGGGAAGCCGTAGCGGAAGCGGACCGTGTCCTTCTGGGCGGCGTCGTAGCAGAATGCTGTGTTCTGGCAACCTTAATCAGCCTGATCGATGCCGGCGTAAAAGTGCTTTACATGCAGGACGCAATTGCCGGACAGTCGCCGGAATGGGAAGACCGGATCGAGAAAATAGCGACTAGTTTTTCGTCGATTCATACAGAAGTAACTACGGTTGCCGATTATTTATCGTGTATGAGAAGGTGAAAGACGTCGATTTCGATAAAATCAATCTATATATCCTTCCTGGATGATATTGCGGATCGCTTCCGCTTCTATCACCGCACTGGCTTGACCGCTAAGGTCACCGTAGAGCAGAAATTCAATGTTTCCGTTACTGCCGCGGATGGGAGAATCCGTCATCTTCCGGATATAGATGCCTTCCTGCTGCAGAAAATGTATCGTTTCAATGACGGTATCCGCCACATATCCCGGTTGTTCGATATTGCCGTTTTTCCCGATATATTTACGGGCCAGCTCGAACTGTGGCTTATATAAGGAGATAATGCTGCCTGTCGGCTTCAGCAGCCTCGCCACATTCGGCAATATCTTGCGGATCGAGATAAATGATACGTCAGAAGCAATCAGATCACACGGCTCCGGCACTTTACCGGCATCTAGGTAGCGGGCATTGGTCCGCTCCAATACCACGACTTTTTCATGATTGCGCAGCTTCCAATCCAGTCTGCCGTAAGCCACATCAACCGAATACACCCGCCCGGCCTCGTTCTTAAGTAGACAGTCAGTGAATCCTCCTTCCGCGGCTCCGATATCAATACATGTCTTATTTCTCACCTCTACCTCAAAAACATGTAGGGCTTTTTCCAGTTTCAGGCCGGCGCGCGTCACATATTTTTTATCATTGTGCTTTATTGAAACTGCATCGTCCTTATTGATAATCTGTTTCCAAAAAGTACATTTCTCTTGGTTGATATATACCTTACCGGCCAGAATAATTCCCTTTGCCGCAAACTCATCCAATTGGGTTTCGTTCCTGACATAATCTATCAGCTGCATCAACGTCGGCTCTCCTTACTGCGTCCCATCCGAATATTTCTTAGTAAAACTCCATCAGCGCTTAATCCCTATTATACAAGAGACAAATAATATTGTAAACATTACCATTTACCCGGTTCGTTACCCGGACCGTATGACGCTACCTCTCAGGCCGCCATTCATGGGCTTCTCGGACAGCAAAAATAATTCTCTGCTTTTTTCTGCTTTCTTATACTTTCATAATCTTATTTTGAGGGCTGAATATGGAGCTGATGAGGCTCGACAATATTTATAAGTCTTAAAGTTGTATCTTTGATATTATACCAGAATATTAATAAACATATGCAAATATGACGACAATACCGTTAAATAGACAATGTCTATTGAAATAAAAAAATAATTAATTATAATTATATTAACCAGTTTATACGACAATCAATTAGCCTGATTGGCGCACACTTTAATTGTTATAAAAATATTTGTATTTGCAAAAGAAAGGACTATTGCCATGAGAAAAAAGACAAAAAAGCACATTTCACTCATCCTGCTGCTCATTCTGTTATGCATAGCCGTCACTCCCTTTAATGTAGCAGCTTCCGAAACAGTCTCTTCAATCTCTTCTGAAACCACCGCTACGGAAACCGGTACCGCCTTTGGTGCTGCCGAGGAATCTGACCCGCCTGCCATGGCGCCGGTCACCTTGCCGGCTTCCTATGACCCAAGGATTACAAGCCCGGTAATGGTGACACCGGTCAAAAGTCAGATCGGCGACACCTGCTGGGCTTACGGCGCCGTGGCCACCTTGGAATCATATATATTAAAACATACCGGCACCGCCAAAATCTATTCCGAGAATTACCATAATTATTTTACTGCCTCCAACGCTTTCAATTCCGGCTCCAATCCTAATGCTTTCAGCCGTGTCCTGAACGGTACCGGGCAGTCCTATTTCAGCCTCCACAATATGATCAACTGGAACGGACCGGTACTAGACAGCCAGTTTCCTGCCTCGATAACCGGCCGGATATCGCCTGCACAGCTGGACATTGCCCCTGACCTGCATGTCCAGGGCTATGAGTTCTTCAGCGATGCCTATACGGAGGCGCAGCGGGCCGCTAAAGTGACCAACATGAAGCGGGCAATATATGAAAACGGTGCTGTCGCCACCGCCATGATTTCCGGTGACACCGGCGGGACTTATTATAAATATCCGGCCATTTACCGACCCAACACTGTCGGCGGCAGCACCAATCATGTCATTGCCCATGTTGGCTGGGACGACAACTACGCCGTTACTAATTTTTCCATCGCTCCTCCCGGCCCAGGCGCTTTTATCATGAAAAACAGCTGGGGAACCGGCAGCGGCAATAACGGATATTTTTATGTTTCCTATTATGACCGTTCCATCTATGAAGCCATCGGCGTTTCGGTCAGCGATGTGGAACCGGTCGGCAATTATGACAAGAATTATTCCCTGAATAAGACGATCAGCACAAGCGCAAAACAGATTCTCGGCTTAACTGCCGCTAATCTTCCCTTTTACGTAGCCAATGTCTTTACTAGGGATCAGGTGGCCGGCGAATACCTAGAGGCCGTGGGCGTTTTTTTGCACGGTGCCGACATGCCCTATGAAGTATATATCAATCCGGGCGGCAGCACTTTGAATTCCTCTGCTTTGATCCTGGCCGCCAGCGGGACATCTTCCGCCGCCGGCTATATCACGATACCGGTCAGCCGGCAGCAGCTTACTGGGGCGAAATTTGCCGTCGCCGTAAAAATGCGCTCTCACACTGCCTACCCCACGATTGCCAGCGACCGTAAGGCCAGTACCGGCGAAAGCTTTATGTCCACCACGAACCTGAACGCCTTTATCGATAACGGCAGTACGGGGCATTTCCTGATCAATGCCTACACTAAACTGTCATCCTCACCGCCGCCGCTTGCGCAAGTAGACGCGGTCAGCTTGAGCGGCATGCCCGGCTTGGGCAATGTGCTGACCGGAGCCGTTACTTTGACCGCACCCATAGCCGGCCCGCTGCTTACTTACCGCTGGCAGCGTTCGGCCGACCAAGTGCAGTGGCTCGACATTCCGGGTGCCGCCGCTTCCACCTATATCCCGGTGACGGCAGACAGCAGTCAATATATCCGGCTGGGCGTCAAGGGCACCGGCACCAATGTTTCTGCTGCGGAGAAGTTCAGCCTGCCCGTCCAGATTCCCGCCCAGAACCAAGGGGATGACAACGCGGACATTGCCGCCGTAGCACTTGCCATCGAGAACGCCACCTATATAGTAGCGCAGGCCGGAGCCGCCGATATGGCTGCTGCCAATGCCGCCGTTGCTTCTGTCATCGGCAGCCTGAATCTGAACGGCGTTACGGCCACCATAACCGATATCGCCTTTACGGCCGCTATCGCCGGAACCGTCGACGACGGGGACGGAACTAACGGAAGTTATAGTTTCACGGTAAATCTGAGCAAGGGAAACGGGACTCCTATCACCACCGCGCCAATGATCCTAACAATCCTGGCGGCGCCTTACCAGGATACCCGTCTGCCGCTGGCAATCCGCGCGGAAAAGGTTGACAGCTCCTTCACTTACGGAACATGGATGAAAACCGATCTGCAGACCGCCCTAGCGCCCTGCACATGGAAAAACAACAGCGCTTCCGCCATGCCACTGCTCTATACCGGCACGGTGAGCCTTGAGGTGGCCGGAAGGTATTATTTTGTCCTAGCTACCACGGCCCGCTGGTCCTTGGACGGCAATTGCAAGGTAATTGCCTTAGACGTGGATGTCGACGGGAATGTGGCGGTACAGGGCTATAACATGAACGCCGCCGCCCTAGGCACCGCCAACAGTAACGGCAAGATCTCCTACTCCCCTAACGATCCCTCAACACTGGTGGTTTCCTGGGGCGGAATCCCGGCCGGCCATATTGCGGGAACACCCTGACATCAATCGGTTGTTACGGCCAAGCATTGATAACTGCTTGGCCGTCAAGATAAACAGCAAATAAACAAGAAAGTGGGGGGATATCTCGGATCATTAACGTTGTCATACGGTCCGGGAGCTTTCCAAAATGACCATGTTCC
>DBDG01000005.1:0-14349 GCA_002293475.1 Lachnospiraceae bacterium UBA938 | reverse complement strand
GCCAGACGGAACACCTCTGCCGGCTTTATGGATAAGCAAAGCACGCCCATGTCCGAAAAGAGTGTATGTAAAAAGAATAAAGCTTAAGCTGAGACACTACAAAACTTCCTCCTGTAAGGAGCTGGACAGAAAAATGAAAATCATCTCTTCTGGCTGGCGGAGTAGCGGGGAACGAATCGGAAAATGGCCTTAATTTTAGCGAAAACAGCTTGCAGCGAAAATAATTCTTAAAAGTACTCCGTTGTATTCCAGCCACAGCTATGTTAAAATATTGTTATTTGTACCGTAAGAACCAGTAACGATCCCCTAAACACAGCATAAGGCAGAGAGGAAGACACTATGACGCAACGGAATTGGAAAATCAATATTATCTTGTTCATTATCGGTCAGGGCATCACCCTGTTCGGCTCGCTGCTGGTATATTATGCCATCATGTGGCATATCACCCTGGAAACCCAATCGGGAGTGATGATGGCCGTGATTACTGCCGTCGGAACCATTCCGATGTTTTTCATCTCGCCTTTCAGCGGCGTCTGGGCCGACCGTTATCATAAAAAGTATATTATTAATATAGCAGATGCTGTCATTGCCTTGGTGACACTGGTCATGGCTGTTGTTTTTTCAATGGGACTTGAGTTCAACATGATGCTCATCCTATGCTTGGCCGTGCGGTCATTGGGGCAGGGGGTGCAAATGCCGGCGGTCAATGCCTTGATTCCCGAACTGGCGCCGCCGGAGCATCTGACCCGGGTGAACGGGATCAGTGGCGGCATCCAGTCGTTGGTCATGTTTGCCGCGCCGGTGGCCGGCGCCGCGCTGCTGGCGGTTGCCCCGATTCATATCCTGATGTTTATTGACGTGGTCACCGCCATAATCGGCATCGGCATCCTGCAGTTTTTCGTCAAGGTTCCGGCCCGCGCGACAAAAGTTAAGGAAACAGACGAGGGCGGCGCCCGGCAGTATTTTAAGGAAATGGCGGAAGGAATCCGCTATATAAGAGAGAAAAAAATCCTGATAAAATTCTTGGCATTAAGTGCTGTTTTCAATATTTTAGTCGCCCCGGTTGCCACCATGACACCGCTGCAGGTGGCCCGTGACTTCGGGGATGGGATATGGAACTTCCGGGATATCATTTCTTTCGGTCCCGAGCAGCGCCTAGCGGCGGTTGAGGTCGTTTATTTCGTCGGCATGATGTTTGGCGGCGTTCTGATTGGCATGTGGGGCGGATTTAAGAATAAAAGCCATACGATGGCATTATCGACCTTCTTGCTGGGCTTAGGCACCATCGGCCTGGGGATGATTACGGATTTTTCGGTCTATCTGCTCTGCATGGGCCTGTCCGGCCTAGTAATGAACCTGTTTAATCCGCCCATGACGGCGACGCTCCAGACCAACGTGGCAGGCGATTATATGGGGCGGGTATTTTCAGTCCTGACAATGGTATCCAGCCTGATGATGCCGCTCGGCATGGTGCTGTGGGGGCCGCTGGGGGACAGGATATCAATTGACTGGATCCTGATCGGTACAGGCGGCGCGATATTTGTGATGGGCTTTGTATTTCTTTTTGACCGGACGCTGCTTGCGGCGGGAAAAGCTCTGTAGTTATCCGTGTTCCCGCCGCCGCTCTATTATCGTGTGCTTCGCCAACTTTACCCCTAGAATATAGCCGGCAATCAGGCCGTACGGGATGCCCAGTGCGGCTTTACCAGTAGTTTCTTGCCATATATCCTAGGCTCACCGCCCATTTATATCCGATGCCGTGTATCGTCTTGATGAACTGAGGATCTGAAGGCTTGTCCTCAAGCTTGGAACGCAGGCGGCACACGGAGACCGACAGGGCATTTTCATAAACATAGACACTGCCGTCCGGCCATATATGCGCCAGCAGCTGCTCTCTGGTCAGTATCTGACCCTTATTGGAATAAAGAAGCTGAAGCAGCCGCGCTTCTGTCTTGGACAGTTCGACCGCATGGCCGTTCTTTTCAAAGCGCATCTGCTCAAAATCAAATAGAAAGCCGTCGGTATCGACGGAAGCTATCGGTATTACGTATCTCCGGAGCAGGGCTTCCATCCTTGCCTGCAGCACTGCCAGGGAAAACGGTTTGGTCACATAATCGTCAGCCCCGCGCTCCAAGCCGGCCACCATGTCCAGTTCCGTATCGTTGGCGGTAAGTATCAGGACCGGTGCGGTATAGCCCGCCGCCCGCAGTTCTGCGCAGAAAGCCAGCCCGGAGCCGTCCGGCAGGTTAATGTCTAGGATATATGCATCAGGCCGGCTTGTTTTCATTTCTTCCTTTGCCTCGTACAGGCTGTGGCAAAGGAAGAAATGTCTGTCGTAAGCGGCAAGAGCCAGTCCAATCCCGCGGCACAGGGCAATGTCGTCTTCAAGAATCAAGATATTCATCAGCTGTTTACCTCATTTGGTTTACTATTACGGTCACCCTTTGTTAAATTTATAATGCTTCGTTTATTATAGGGTATAAAGCGTTTTAAAGAAGCCAAGCTTACCCCGGCGCGTGAGCTGAACTCGGCCTGGGTAAGTTTTTGTCTTCTTCTTTTTCTCTTTCCTGTCCGGCAACATCCCTGGCAATATCTTTGGCAAATTTCAGCTGATTAAACCTAATAATCCTACCGGGGGATAACATTTTATCCTTTTTGCCCCACACTATTAGAATTCAATAATATATTAGCCATATTATATCATATTATTTCAAACTAATATAGAATAACAGATTTATTATCTCGCTATAATCTGTCTTCGACAAATTGCCGGCCATCCAGTTGGAATACCGAATCGTCATATTGTCCGGGCCTCATCGGCTCAGGTTCCTTGCGGGAGAAAATTAGTGCCGCTTAGTTTCCCGTCAAACAAAAATCCAGTGGTGGACGGCCATGGAGGGCCGGCCAAGTCAGCACGCGCCATGGAGGGCGCTTGCTGACGACACGGAAGCTGTCAATATTGGTGGCGGGAAACATAGCGGCACTTATTTTCGGGAGCCGGAACCTGAGCCGATGAGGCCCGGGCAATATGACGATGACCCTTTGACGAGACCCTTTGACGGTGACTCTTAAGCCAGTTAGGCAAACAGCTTAAACCGGCTAATCAGCCCGGTCAGCTCGTCGGCGGTCTGCTGGGTTTTGTTCATGTTTTCTGCGACAGTGGAAGCGTTATTGGAAATATCCGCAGTCTGCTCGGCAACAATCGCGGTGGCATACGCGCCCTCTTGAGCGGTGGTGGAAACTTCGCCGATGGCTTTCAGAAGGGTATGAATGGAAGCTAATAGTTCTTCTGAAGTGGCGTTCAGATCACTTGTCATATCGGCAATATAGATCGCATCGTTTTTATAGGAATCGGCGGCTTTAAGCATGTCCTGATAATCATTCTGAACATTGTCGGCGACAAAATTCAGCAGGTTCGTGGAACTGCTGGCCAGTGCGTTTACCGCATTCATGACGATCTTAGTGATGGCTTGGATCTGCGTTACCGTATTTTTAGAGTTATCAGCCAGTGAGCTGATTTCATTGGCAACTACGGCAAAGCCTTTACCCGCCGCTCCGGCACGGGCGGCTTCGATGGAAGCGTTGAGAGCCAGCAGGTTAGTCTGGCTGGTAATGCTTAGGATAGCAGCGGCAAGGGCATTGATTTCATCCACGGCCTTGGAATCATGCAGGGCTTTTTCCAGTGAGATCTTGATCTCTCGGAACATCTGGTTGGACTGCTCAATGGAGGCATTGACATTTTTGTCCAGTTCCTGAGCCCGGACATGGATTTCCGCCGACCGGCCGGCGCCTTCCTCCGACTTGCCGGAAACTACGCCGACGGCCAGTTCGATTTCACTGACAGTGGCTTTCATATTTTCGGCGGATGTCCCGGAATCGTCCATGCTGGCACTCAGCTCTTCCGTAGCGGAAGAGGTGGCTATGAGCCGGTCATTGAGGACATCAATCGTATCCTTTGACAGTGAGACCTGATCCAGCAGGGAGTTCGAGGCATTGTTGATGCCCCGGACAGTTGCCGACAGGCTGTCCTGCATCCGCTGAATGTCGTTAGACAGATCGCCGATTTCGTCCTTGCGGCGCCGGAACTTATTAGGAACAGAGACCGTTAAATCGCCGTCCGCAATTTTATTGGCCGTCTTACACATGGCCTTGATAGGACGGGAAATATTGCCGGAAAGGATGACTATAATGACGGCGGCAGCGGCGAGGCCGATTCCGCCGATAATGGATATCATCATGATCATGCGGTTAGTGGACTCCATGACTTCCGCTTCGGGAACCTCAGTGGCATAGATCCATACGCCGCCGCTGTTGCCTAAGGGAACATTGGTAAATGCTTTATGGGCGTCTGCATTTAAGACGTTGGAAAAACTCTTGTTGACATATGTATTGCCGGCCAGAAGTGAGGCTTTGATCGCTTCAGACTCAGCGCTCTCCATGTAATCCTGATCCACGGTATTGATCAGCTCTTTGTCGATATGCGCGATCATTATGCCCTGATCGGTAAACAGCCTGCCATAGCCGTTTTCATACAGCTTGACGCCGTCATTTATGGAGTTGATATAATCCATGGTATAATCGACGCCGATAACACCTACCGTTTTCCCGACCCGGTTGGCGACCGGATAGGCGACCGAGATGATGCTGATGGTCTCGTTGCCTACCTTATAATCGTAAGGGGGCGTCACATAGGGCTTTTCGGTCTCAAAGGCAATGAGATAATAATCACCGGCACCGGGAACGTCATAATCGGCCAGAACATCTCTTTTCGTGCCTTCGCCGATATTGTAAAAGTATGATATGAACCTTCCGGTTTCATCGTTATTCATGGCATTGGCATATTTCTTGTCCATATTGTCCAGCTGGTTAGGTTCAAAGCAGGCCCAGGCCGCTAGGATGCCGGTCATTTCATCGGAAACAGCTTTTTCCAACATGTTGTCCAGATAAACACGGCGGCTGTCCATGTGGATGCTTTCATATCGTTCGGCGGCCAGCCGCAGACCAAGCACCAGATTGTCGGCTTTGTCAAACATCGACGACATCTGGTTGGCATAGTTTTCAGCGGTGCTCTTGGTCAGATCTTCCGCCATGCTGTCGGCAAGTGAAGTGGTCTGTACGATGGTAAGAATCAGGAAAGTACCTAGAACGACAAAAAAAGTGGTAAGCAGGGAGATCAACATTTTGGGGCCGATTCGCTTCATATGACGCATATTTCCTGTGCTCCGATCTTTAATTCGGTATTTTTATAAAATCATAAGTATTAAGGTTCATTAATACTCAGATGTTAAAATAAATCTATATATAATTTTACATCAAATCAGGAAAATTTGTCAATAAAATAAATATTCGGTTAAGAATTTTAGGCATATTTGATATAGCGTTACGGTTCAATAAATAATTTAGCCCGGAAAAGAGCGTCTGGATTTCGATAGGAGAGTTTATCGAGATCCAGACGCTTTATAAATGGCTGGATTTATTCTTAGGGAAACGCTGACTTAATCAAGATTTCCTTAGTTTTTGCTAAACAGCGGGGTGCTGAGATAACGTTCGCCGGTGTCAGGTAAAATGACGACGACATTTTTACCGGCAAATTCGGGGCGCTTGGCAATCTCGGTAGCCGCCGTCAAAGCTGCGCCAGATGAGATGCCTACAAGCAGTCCTTCCGCCGCGGCAACCCGGCGTGAGGTTTCAAAGGCGTCTTCGTTGGCGACCGTAATGATTTCGTCCACCACGTTCTTATCGAATACCTTCGGCACGAATCCGGCGCCGATGCCCTGAATCTTATGCGGGCCAGGGCTGCCGCCGGAAAGGACGGGAGAGGCGGCCGGTTCGACGGCAAATATCTTGACGCCCGGTACTTTTTCCTTTAGGATCTGGCCGACCCCCGTAACTGTTCCGCCGGTGCCGACGCCGGCCACAAATGCGGCAATGGAGTTCCCGGTGTCGGCGAGGATTTCCTGAGCCGTGGTCTCGCGGTGTACCTTGGGATTCGCGGGGTTTTCAAATTGCTGGGGGATGAAAGCGCTGGGACTGTCGGCAGCCAGTTCCTGTGCTTTAGCGATGGCGCCCTTCATTCCTTCGGAGCCGGGTGTCAGCACGATCTCGGCACCCAATGCCGCCACCAGCTGGCGGCGTTCTACGCTCATAGTTTCAGGCATGGTAAGTATCAGACGGTAGCCTTTGGCAGCCGCAACGAAGGCAAGTCCGATGCCGGTGTTGCCGCTGGTAGGCTCGATAATAACCGTGCCTTCCTTTATAAGCCCTTTTTGTTCGGCATCCGTTATCATTGCGTAGGCGATTCTGTCCTTGACGCTGCCGAGAGGGTTGAAGTATTCTAGTTTGGCGATCAGGTTTGCGGAAACGCCGGCTGTGCGTCCGTATTGATTCAGCTGTAGTAAGGGTGTGCGTCCGATTAGGTCGGTAAGATTTTGATAAATATTTGACATGATGGTTCCTCCTCTTTTCTTATTGCATATAATACATACGTGTTTAATATGTATTATAACTTTAATTTTTAATTTGTCAATAGGTTTTGGTGAAATTTGTTTGGATGGTTGATGGCCATGTAATGCGATTTTATGGTATTGTGAAACTATATAACGGAAAATATAATAGATAATAATAATAAAAGTACTATACATTATATCTTGTTATGTATTATTATAGTTATAATTTATATACATTGCTCGTTAATAACGGGAAGGTCGTATTCGTATGAGGATAATGAGAATAGATAAAAGGAAAAAGAGGATATATGTGATTGGCATTATTATTGTCCTGTTTATGGGATGCTTGCCTATGGCTGGTATCGTTTATAACAGTTCTGTCTCCGTGCGGGCTGCGGCTGCGGACGGGGAAGCCGTATTCACATCTTTTTATGATATTCCCGGCATTACGGCAGATGAGATAGCGGACATTGAATTACTGCAGCAGAAGTATGACAGCTTTACCTATGGCATGTATCTTACAAGTGAGGCATTTATTGAAGAAGATGGCGCAATAGGAGGCTATGCTGCTCATTTTTGTGAATGGATGAGCAGTTTATTCGGGATCCCGTTTGAGGTTGAGCTGTTCCGTTCGAACGAGCTGGATGATAAGCTGTTGTCCGGTGAGATAGATTTTTCCGGCAACTTTATGCCGACGGCAGACAGACAGCAAAATTTCATCATGTCCGATACCATTGCTGAACGTCAGTTTAAAATCGTCTGGCTGGACAGCAGCCGGAATCCTGGCGACGTTGCCAAGGAACGCCGGATCAGCTATGTCTTTAATGTAAACACTCCGCTGGAAGCCGCGGTGGCCGCCGTGACCGAACCCGGCAGTTATGAGACGGTCTGGTCGTCTGACTTTCAAGAGGCTTATCAGATATTGAAAAGCGGTGAAGCCGATGCCTTTATAACCTTGGGGATTTCCGAAGCATCGCTTTTAGATTACGACGATTTGCTCTTTGAGGATTACTTTCCGTTGATTTTCCATCCGGCTTCGGTAATGGCGGCGAAGCCGGAGCTGGCTCCGATTATTTCGGTTTTGGATAAAGCGTTGGATAACGGTGCTATGCCTTATCTTAACCGGCTTTACAGTCAGGGATATCAGGATTACCGAAAGTTCAGCCTTAGAGCCAAACTCACGGAAGAAGAAAAAGCATATATTGAGGCCAATCCGGTGATACCGATTACGGCCTTTAACACCAACTACCCGGTCAGCTTTTATAATACCCAGGAAGATGCCTGGCAGGGTGTTTATTTTGAATTGCTGGATGAGGTGACGGCCTTGACCGGCTTGGAGTTTCAGGTGATTCATGATGAGCATACCAATATGCCGGCGCAGAGTGAGATGGTAATCAGCGGTGCGGCCCGTATGATGCCGGAATGGCATAGTACTCCCGAAAGGGAGCAGGATTTCATCTGGTCGGAGCAGGTGACGTTCAGCGATTCCTATGCGTTGATTTCCAAGGAGGAGTTCCGTACTATTACGCTCAACGAAATACTGGACGTGAAAGTCGGGATAGCCCGCGGAACCGTACATGCTGAGGCTTTTATGCAGTGGTTTCCTAACCACCATGATCATGTGGAATATGACGGGATTAACCTTGCCTTTGAAGCTTTGAAAAACGGCGAGGTCGACATGGTTATGACATCGCGGCGCAAGCTGCTGCAGCTCACGCACTTCGAGGAACTGGTGGGTTATAAGGCCAATGTTACTTTTAATCAGCCGATTGAGACCAGTATCGCTTTTGGCAGTTCGGATAACGTTCTGCGCGGAATCTTTGATAAGGCCATGACGATGACGGATACGGAAGGTATCACCGGGCGATGGATGGAGAAAACCTTTGACTACCGGCTGAAACTGGCGGAGGCGCAGCGCCCTTGGTTTATTGGCGCGATCGCCCTTTCCTTTTTAGTGATTGCCCTGATCTTGGTTATGCTCAGGCGCAACCATAGAATGACCGGAGAGCTGGTGAAGGCCAAAAGCAGAGCCGAGTCTGCCAGTGAAGCCAAATCTACTTTCCTTGCTAATATGAGTCATGAGATACGCACGCCGATGAATGCCATTATCGGCATGACCGATATCGCCAAATCTACGGGCAGCAGTGAGCGGAAAGATTATGCCCTGGGAAAAATCAGGGACGCATCCAATCATCTGCTTGGCGTGATCAATGATATTTTAGACATGTCCAAGATCGAAGCTAATATGTTTCAGATATCACCCTCGGAAATGATATTCGAAAGAGTTCTGCAGCGTGTCGTCAATGTCGTCAACTTCCGGGTAGATGAAAAAAAACAGAATTTTACGGTGCGTATTGATAAAAATATCCCCAAGCGGATTATCGCCGACGACCAGCGTCTGGCGCAGGTCATCACCAATATTTTATCTAATGCTATCAAATTTACGCCGGAAGGCGGTATGATCCGCCTGGATACCAGCCTTAAGGGCAGGGATGAAAATGGCGTCTGTACGATTCAGGTAGACATCATCGATTCCGGCATCGGTATCAGCAAGGAGCAGCAAGGCAAGCTTTTCCGGTCTTTTGAGCAGGGCGAAGCCCATACATCGCGCACATACGGCGGCACTGGGCTGGGTCTGGCTATTTCCAAGTCAATCGTGGAACTGATGGGCGGATCCATCTGGGTGGAGTCGGAGCCAGACAAGGGATCGATATTTTCCTTCACGTTCCGGGCGGCGCCGGGAATGGGAGAAGGAGCAAAGCGTCTGGGCGGCAATATTAGCTGGGACAACGCGCGTTTTATGGTAGTCGATGACGATCCCGCCGTATTGGAGTATTTCATGGAAATTATGGGGGAAGCCGGCTTCCATTGTGATACGGCGTTAAGCGGCATGGAAGCCTTGGCCCGTATCGGTGCAAACGGGCTGTACCATATCTACTTCGTAGACTGGCTGATGCCCGATATGGACGGCATAGAACTGGCTTACCAGCTGAAGGCGCTGGAGAGCGAGGTGGATAATTCAGTCGTTATCATGATCTCGGCGGCGGCCTGGAACGATATTGAGGATAAAGCCCGCAAAGCCGGCGTGGAGCGTTTCCTTTCTAAGCCGCTCTTTCCTTCCATGATCATGGACGTCATCAGCGAATGTCTGGGGCAAAGAGGCAATGAAGAACCGACGGATACAGCCGTTGCCGAGGTTTCCTTTGCCGGCCGCCGTATCTTGTTGGCAGAAGATGTGCAGATCAATAGTGAAATACTGGAAGTCTTACTGAGTCCCACCGAGATCAGCATTGACTGTGCCGTCAACGGCGAAGAAGCGGTACGTATGTTCAGCAAGAACCCGGAGCAATATGACCTGATCTTAATGGATGTGCAAATGCCCATCATGGATGGCTACGAAGCGACCCGCGCCATTCGCGAGTTAGACAAGAAGATCCCGATCATTGCCATGACCGCGAACGTCTTTCGGGAGGATGTCGAAAAATGCCTTGAAGCAGGCATGAATGACCACTTAGGCAAGCCGCTGGATGTTAGCGAGGTGATTGACAAGATCAAAGAATATCTGAACCGGTAATTTAAATAATATAATTATCCGGTCCTTGCTCATTATATTGTTCAAGAATGTTTTCAATTGTCACACTGTCAAGATATCGCGTGACTACCTTATAAAGCCCGTTCCATACGGATAAGGTTTTGCATGTCGCGGCTCTTTCGCATTGATTGATCCTGTCTTCTAGGCAGGCGGTTGGCGCCAGACTGCCTTCGGTAATACGGAGGATCTGCCCCACCGTAATCTGCGCGGGCGGTTTGGCCAGCATATATCCGCCTTGTTTGCCCCGGTTGGTTTTCAGTATGTCCGATGTATTTAGCAGAGATACGATTTGTTCCAGATACTGTTTTGATATGTTTTGCCGCCCAGCGATCTCCTTTAGCGGTATAAATCCGTCCTCTTTATGTTCGGCCAGATCAACCAGCATCCGCAGCGCGTATCTGCCCTTTGTCGATACCTTCATTATTTTCTCCTTTGGTCTAGCATGATAGAGTTCATTACCTAATAATAACATATGTTTACTATGTTTTCAAGCTCGCGAAATTAAACCATATCTAATGCAGCCGAACATAGGATTGAAATATAAAACCTAAAATGGTATAATCGGTGAAGCAGTCAGAGGATCATGGAGGATAATTATGAAGTATTTGTTGTTTGACATAGTGGCGGACGAGCTGGCCAAAGCATTGGATTTCCCAGTTGACGAAATACACAAAAGACTGGAACAGCCGCCTTCGGCGGAAATGGGCGATGTCGCTTTTCCCTGCTTTTTCCTGGCCAAGGAGTACAAAAAAGCGCCGCCCCAAATAGCCGAAGAACTGCACGGCAAGATGGCCGCCGCCGGCTCACAGATGTTTTCGGAGATTAGAGTTGCCGGCGGATATTTGAATTTCTTCCTGGCCAAAGAAAACGTATTAAAATTGTTTTATGAAATGGCATCAAGCGATTCGCTTATTAATTATTCTGAGTATCAGAACCAGAAGGTTACGATTGAACATACCAGTGTTAACCCGAATGCGTCTCCGCACATCGGCCGTGCGCGAAACGCAATGATCGGGGATGCCAGCGTAAGACTGCTCAGGTATCTGGGCTGTGATGTCAAGGTTCACTATTTTGTCAACGACATCGGCAAGCAGATTGCCCTTTTGGCTTATTGTACCAAAGATAAAGGCGAAATCAGCTTTAGCGAACTGCTCTCCTTGTATGTGGCGGCCAATGAGGATCTGAAAAGCAACCCGGAACTTGAGAAGGAAGTTTTTAATATTCTTAACCTGATGGAAAGCGGAGATCAGGGAGTGTTTGCCGACTTTGCCCGCATCGTGGATATCTGCATCAAAGGCCAGACAGCTATATTTAATGAGTTTGGGATACATTATGATATATTTGATTATGAGTCGCAGTATGTTAAACGTGGCCGTACCGCTGAGGTGCTTGCTTTGCTGGAAGAGACCGGAAGGCTTTTTGAGGATGGTGAAGGCCGGTTGGTTTTAAATCTAGAGGAATTTCAGATTAATCCGGAGAATCACTATCTTCCCTTGACCAGGAAGGATAAAACTTCGTTATACCCGCTCCGGGACATCTGCTACAATATTGATAAGGTCAATGAAAAGTCATCAAGGAATATTGTTGTTTTGGGTGAAGACCAGCGTCTTTACGGCAAACAGATTAATGCTGCTATTAAGCTTCTGGGCTATGAGGAAGCGGAGATCATCAATTATTCGTTCGTTCTTTTGCCGGACGGCAAGATGTCCACCCGGGCCGGACAAGTCGTGCTGCTGGAAGACTTGATGCGTGATACGGTGGAATATGCCAAGCAGACGATAGCTGAACATCGCGGCCCAGCGGAGCCGGGCGGTTCGGAAGAAGCTGAAAGCCTTCCCAAGCAGCTTGCTTACGGAGCGATCAAGTATTCGATTCTCAAATGCGGCAATGAAAAGAACGTTATCTTCGACCGGGAAACCGCACTGAATTTTCAGGGCGACACCAGTGTATATATCCAGTATTCCTATGCACGGATCCAGTCCTTGCTGCGTGGTGAAAAGGAAAGTGCCGGCAGCGGTGCTGTCGGCTTCCTTACCCATCCGCTTGAATGGGAAATCATTAAGAAGCTCTTGTCCTTCCATCAAGTGTTGGCCGTCATATCGCAGGACTTTAATTTTGTGACCCTCTGCGCTTATCTTTACGAGCTTTGCCAGCTGTTTTCCAGATGGTATAAGGAGTGTACGATCAAAAACGCCGAAGGAGATGTGAAGCTGGCTCGGTTGTTCCTAGCGGCTGGGGTTGCCAAAGTAATCAAAGACGGGTTAAGCATCCTTGGTATTGAGGCGCCGGATAAAATTTAAAATTATACAGGCCACAAGCGAGCGATAAGGCGGGTTTCCACCCGCCTTATCTGTGTTAAACAACGCAAAATGCATGAATCTGATCATAATTACTGATTTGTATTATACTTTTGTATAATCCACCCAGATAAACGCAGGGGCGTTGGTTCGGTTCAGTGAAGAGTTGCTTCGGAAATACAGCTGGTTCTGCGTATTGACATAGGTGAAGCCGTATAGAGAACCGGGTGCAACATAGGCGGAACTTACCATATACTTTTCCGGACCGTTGCCGGTGCTCCAATATCCGCCGGAGTCTATAATGGCATCCACATAACCGGTTGTGCCGATCAAAGCTGTATCATTTTGCCCGTAGGCTCCCTGAGTAATATTGATATTGAAAGCCCTCCGGTAAACAGGTTTTCCGTTATACATGGCTCCGGTGGCTGTTTCGGTAGTTGAGTAATTGTTAGTTACCTGCAATTGCTGAACTTGCGTAGTTAAATTATTAACCTGACTCAGTAAATTATCATCAATCGTAACAACGGCACCGGTCGGTCCGGTAGTCACGCTCAGGCTAAGGGCAGTAGGTGTGTTAGTGGCGAAGGTGACGGCACTGTTGGGCGTAATCGCGACACCAGGATCAGTCGCTCCCGTGGCACCGGTTCCTGCTACGGTACGGAATAATGTGCCGAACAAGCTGAATGTTCCGGTCGGCCCCGTCGGCCCCGTGGGTGCATGTGTTTTATGACAACATTGTGTAAAATAACTTTATATCATTCAGTCAGTTTTAACCGACTTGCGTATTTTCCACAACAGTTAATTCCCTCTGATTGTTAGTGATAAATTCCACTATACGCCTATGTTGGTCGGCGAAGTTAAAATCTATCGTCAGATCGCCACCTTCATGGATATGAATAGTCTTAATCAGCTCAGCAATAATGCCGCGGTTAAGGCTCTGGATATTCCGGTGTTTAAGGAAAGCAATAAAACATGGATTGTTTGAAGTAACACCTTGCTCATAGTCGCTCCTTTCTTCTTCGGGATTGGCGATATCTTGCTTTAACTGCGCTTCCTTATCTTCAAAACGCTTTTTCATAACATGATATTCCTCGCGGGTTATATCCTCATTTTTCCAGTCCATGTATAAGCCGGTTCGTAGTGACGTGGTTTTTTCTAGTTCCTGTCGGCGTAGTTTTAAGGAAGTGTCCAGCCGTTTTGAAACAGTACGTACAATAGGCGCATCATTGATTTCGTCTATCAGCCGTGACATGCCGTCAATCAAGGCAACTTGCTTTTGGATGGCTTCCAGAACAGCTTTTTCTAGTTTTTCATGCCTGATGGAATGCCGGGAACATAGCCCTGTATCCGTGTGTGTCTTGCAGGCATAGTATACATTGTTCTTTGATGACCTACGTCCCATTGACTTGCCGCAGTCAGCACAGCGTAAGAATCCCGAAAAAGGATATAACTGATTCTGCTGCGGCGCGGTCCTGGTATCCCGTTTCATTAGTTCCTGTGCTTTATCGAAAGTTTCCTTGTCAATAATAGGCGCATGGGTGTTTTCTACGATGACCCATTCATTTTCCGGGATCGTAATACGTGTATGGACTTTATAACTTTTTACTCTTTGTTTGCCCTGCACCATATGCCCCAGATACATCTGATTGTTTAATATAGCTGACAGGCTCCGTACAGACCATAGCGGTTCATGCTTGTCGATTACGGGATTATGATAGTTCATGCCACACTGCTGTTTGTAAGCAGACGGACACGCAATTCCCATTCCGGTAAGTTTTTTTACGATTCCATTCTTGCTCATTCCGTCGTACACAAACCATGAAAAAATATCCTTTACGATGGAAGCAGGTTCGTCATCCACAATGAAACGGTGCTTGTCAGCGGGATCTTTCAGATATCCATAGGGCGGGAATGCGCCGATAAATTCTCCGTTCTTGCGCTTGGTATTAAATGTTCCGCGGACTTTGACGGATGTTTCCCGGCAGTGGTTTTCATTATACATACTCTGGATAGA
>DBDG01000073.1 GCA_002293475.1 Lachnospiraceae bacterium UBA938 | reverse complement strand
AGGAAAATCCCCGGTAATAATATAAAGAGGCTGTGAGCTTATTCTTTGCATTTTTATGAGTTCAAATCCCTTAATCAGCACTGAATCATGATTATACGAACCCATTCTGATAGGGGAAGCTTGGGGGGTTGTAGTGTTCTTTGAATGATGATTAGGCAGAACGGGCGGTATCAGTGATGATACCGCCTGTTTTGCCTAATGCACACTTGACTCCATATAAATTACTCCTTGGAATCCCTCATTATGATATTCGCACAGCAGTTCGGATATATTTTTTTAAATATGTATTTTAGTTCGTCACGCCCGACGCACTTTTCACCGCATTTAGCAGTTCGCAGAGTTTGTCGGCCTTGGCGATTGCTTCGACCACTGAGGGAGCAGCCATCGCCAAGACCCCTCTGTAAACGCGTAACGTATCGATTCTGTAAGATTTCCCGTCCAATTTGAACCGGCAGCTTACCAGACTCGTGCCTCCCAGCATCTTGCCGTCGTGGGTGCGTATGTCGGTGAGGCCGGACAGATTGGCAAGCTGAATTTCAAAGGGATTGCCCCGCCATACTACACCGAGCCGGCCGTCGGAATCAAAGTAGAAGACCGCATTGTGGGCGGTGAACTTATAATCGTGTTTAAATCCCTTCTCAAATACCAATGCTTTTTTATTCATCACGCTGCCCAGAATACGAGGGACGAGGGAAAATGTGCCCACAAAAAGGCCCAATGAGACTGTGATGAGGATGGCGGCGAGCGTAGAGTTGATGATCCTGATGAGAATTACTGGCACCCCCCCGATTAGCAGGGAGAGGACGATCCCCCCGATATACCATTTTGACACATAACTGACATTGATTTTTTTCATGTTAACCTCCTGTATATCGCAGGCTGCTTGCGATACCTTCTTACATAAGTATTAGTCTGCCACAGATGTAATAGTTTGGCCGAAAAATCAATGAAGCAAAGATAAAAATGATTAAATCTATTACAAATGTAACAGATTCAATATAGCATGATATATCATGAAATGGCAAGTATCTTTTTAATTTTGTTATAATTGACGTAGTTTATGTAATTTATTATACTGTAATAGAAGTAAAAATCATAATAAAGAAGAGAGGTGCGTCTATGCCGGACATACCACGCATTTCAAAAAGAGAATGGCTGGTGATGACGAAGCTGTGGGAAAAATATCCGCAAACCGCTACCGAGGTCGTGGAGAAGGTACAGGCGGAAATAAACATAGGCGACAGTTCGATCAGGACGCTGCTGAACCGCCTAGTGAAGAAGAAAGCGGTGGGATACACCGTAGACGAAGGCAACGCCAATCTCTACTATTATCATCCGCTTGTCTGCGAACAGGATTGCATACAGGAAGAGACCAGAAATTTTATGGAGCTCTATTATCAGAACAGCATCGCCAAATTCTTTGCCGCCTTTATAAATGACAGCCAGGTTTCTGTCGAAGAGATAGAGCGTCTCAGGAAAATACTGGATGATCAGAAAGGGGAACAGCTATGAGCGGTCAGAGGATTCTTGCGCTGTCGGGAGCCGCCGTATCGATTTTGGGATTCCGGATTTTATTCACGGGTTTGGCGGCATCCCTATTCAGCGCCGTGCTGAAGGCAGCGCGCAAAAAACTGCTGCCCGTTCTGCGCTCGTGGCTGTGGGGGGCGGCTTTCTTGCTTCTGTTTCTCCCTTTTGAGCGGAGCATCACTTTGATAATGATAGCTCTTCCTTTAATGTCATTAAAGTTTTCCTTCTTTTTGATTTCTGCTTTCAAAGGCAGCAAATAGGTGTCTATACACAGCAAATAGGTGTCTATAGCCGAGTGCAATTGACATTTTTGTAAAATAAGTGTATGTTTATGAGGGTAGATTGATTAAGCGGAGGTATCATTTGAGTAGTCGGATCAAGTATGTAATTAAAAAAAATCTAAAACAGCTGCTTTTAGTGTTTTTAGCCTTTTTTCTCATGGTGTCGGTCAGTTATTTTTATGTCAGCAGCATTGTGCAAAACCAAGTATATATGCTGGGCGAGGAAACCATGGATACGGTGGAAACCGCCGTCACAGCCAGTCTTCAGCAGACAGAGATACGTTTTGCCAATATGGCAAAGGACGTGGAAGTGCTGGTGCAGCAGGGCGGTTCTAATGCAGATATCTTGGGTTACCTGCGGGATACCCATGCCGAATATGCTTCGGATCAGCAGGATATGCCTGATTTTATGAAGATATACGGTTATTTTGACAAAGAGTTCCTGGACGGTTCCGACTGGGTGCCGCCGGCGGATTATGATCCGGTCGAGCGGCCGTGGTATGATGGGGCAGTGCAGGATAAAACCCGGATCTATTTTTCTGAACCCTATATTGATGCCGACACGGGGGAAATGTGTATTTCTTTTTCGAAACATATTGCTGACCGCGAAGGGGTGTTTTACGGGGTCTTGGCAATTGACCTCCGGCTTTCCCGGATCACCGACTATGTTGAGGCCCAGCAGCTGGATCGTCAGGGCTACGGTGTCTTAATCAGCAACACCTTGCATTTCACCTCACATCAGGACAGCTCGCTCCTAGGCGGCAGCGTGCGTGCGGCCGGCAAGGGCTATGTCTATCTGGCGGATCTTCTGGAAGCGGGGCGGCCGGTTTCGGCGGAGCGCTTCAGCGACATTGACGGAACCGACAGCATCGCCTTTTTTCGAACAATCTTTAACGGCTGGCATATCGGACTGATCATTCCCCGCAGTAATTACTATGGCCAGGTATATCAGATGGCTGTTGTTTTAATCATTATGGGATTCGTTCTGATGTGTGCCTTGAGTTACCTGCTGATGCGTTCGGCAGATGCCCGGATGCGTTCGGACGAAGAGAGTCGGAGCAAGAGCAATTTCCTTGCCCGGATGAGCCATGAAATGCGGACACCGATGAACGCGATTATCGGGATGAGCGACATCGCCCGTAAGAGCGATGACAGCCTGCGGATCCGTTACTGCCTTGACAAGATCAGTGATGCGTCCAGCCATTTGCTGGGTGTTATCAACGATGTCCTGGATATGTCCAAGATAGAAGCCGGCAAGCTGGAGCTGTCATACACGGATTTCCCCCTGGCGGAAGCACTGAACCGCGCTGTTGCCATCGTGAGCTTTAAGCTGGTGGAAAAGAAACAGGAACTGGGTATCAAGATTCACCCCGACGTGCCAAGGGCGATCATATCCGACATGCAGCGGCTGACCCAGGTGATAACCAACCTGCTCAGCAATGCCAATAAGTTTACCCACGAAGGCGGCATGATCAGCATATCAATAGATAATCTGGGCGAAAGAGACGGGGTTTACGAGCTGCGTTTTGAAGTGGCAGATAACGGCATCGGGATTTCCCCGGAGCAGCAGACCTCATTATTTACTTCTTTTGAACAGGCAGACGGGAGTATTTCCAGAAAATTCGGCGGCACCGGACTGGGACTGGCCATTTCGCAGAATATTGTCAATATGATGGGCGGTAAAATATGGATAGAATCCGAGCTGGGAGAGGGTGCCCGGTTTATCTTTGTTATTACGGCAAGGGCCGGCCAGACATCTGAGTCGGCCGAGCTCCAGACGGTATATCAAGGGTTGGCGGAAACCGGTCTGGAACTGGAGACACCGGTATTTACCGGCAAGCATATCCTGCTTGCCGAGGACATCGAAATCAATCGGGAAATCCTTACGGATCTTCTGTCTGACACCGGGGTTACAATAGACTACGCCGAAAACGGCAAAGCGGCCGTAGAAGCATTTGCTTCTGATCCGGATAAATACGACCTCATCTTCATGGATGTCCACATGCCTGAGGTAGACGGCTATACGGCGACTCAGCAGATCCGCAGCCTCGAGAATGTTCAGGCCCGAAACATCCCGATTGTTGCTATGACTGCCAACGTATTCCGGGAAGATATAGATAAGTGCCTGTCGGTGGGGATGAATGCCCATGTAGGCAAGCCGATCAGTAAATATGAGCTTCTGAAAGTAATGCAGCAGTTTATTGAATACAGTTCACAAAATACTGTAAACAGATTACTGTAAACAGATTACTGTTTACGCATACAACAGTTATTATGTTCATTTTATATAAAACTTAATATTAAATAAATCAATTTTGGGAGGAAAAAACAATGAGAGTTATCAGCGCAAAAGATTACGAAGACATGAGCAGGAAAGCGGCCAACATTATCGCCGCCCAAATCATCATGAATCCCGGCTGCGTGCTAGGGCTTGCAACCGGCTCAACGCCTATCGGCACTTACAAAAACCTGATTAAAAGATATGAAGAAGGGGATATTGATTTCTCCCAGGTGACGACAGTGAATCTGGACGAGTATAAGGGGATTACGAAGGATAACGACCAGAGTTACTATTATTTCATGAACCATAATCTGTTCAGCCATGTCAATATTGACAGGAACCGGACCTTTTTGCCAGACGGGACAGAGCCGGATGCGGCCAAGGCCTGCGAGGGATATGACCGCGTTGTTGCAGCTACCGGCGGCGTTGACCTGCAGTTGCTGGGTATCGGCCATAACGGCCATATCGGCTTTAATGAACCAGCTGATGTCTTCAAGAAAACATGCCACTGCGTTGATTTGTCGGAAACTACGATCAAGGCCAACCAGCGTTTTTTTGCGTCCTATGACGATGTGCCCAAGCAGGCCTATACTATGGGCATCCAGACTATCATGCAGGCCAAAAAGATCCTCGTGGTGGTCAGCGGCGCCGACAAGGCGGAAATCTTTAAAGAAGCATTTTTCGGGCCGGTCACGCCGAAGATCCAGGCATCTATCCTGCAGCTCCATCCGGATGTCACCATCGTAGGCGATACGGAAAGCATGAAGTATATCTAAGGCATTGCAGAGCGCCGCCTAAGATAAGAGGTACTAAGAGAGCGAAGTTGTTAGAAAGAAGGTGTTAAGATGATTATTAAAAATGCTAAGGTGTATACGGAAGAAGGGGTATTTAAGGATCAAGATATTTATATCAGGGACGGGGTCTTTGCTGACGGCCCGTCAGCTTCAGCTGATGAAGAAGTCATGGACGGGACGGGTTGCCTGGCGATTCCGGGACTGACGGATCTGCACTTTCATGGCTGTGCCGGCTATGATTTCTGTGACGGGACGCCGGAGGCTATCGCCGCAATCACTGCTTATGAGGCTTCCGTAGGGGTTACGACCATTGTACCGGCCACGATGACTTTAGCGGAAGAAACCCTGGACGGCATCTGCCGGACGGCGGCCGCTTATGTGCAGGAAGCCGGCGAGGGCCATCCGGCCAGTGCCACTTTGTGCGGGATAAACATGGAAGGGCCTTTTGTGTCGGAAAGCAAGAAGGGGGCACAGAACGGTGCCTACATCCGCAAGCCTGATATGGAAATGTTCCGCCGGCTGAATGAGGCCTCCGGCGGCATGATCAAGCTGGTAGCGATTGCCCCGGAAACCGAAGGGGCCATCGATTTCATCGCGGCAGCGCAGGCGGATACGGTGCTTTCCGTGGCGCATACGGCGGCTGATTATGATATTGCCAGTGAGGCATTTGCCAAGGGAGCCACCCACGTCACCCATCTGTACAACGCCATGTTTCCGTTCACACACCGGGCTCCCGGGGTCGTGGGCGCGGCGGCAGACTGTAGCGCAGAGGTTGAACTGATCTGCGACGGCGTACATATCCATCCGGGTGCCGTCCGGGCTACTTTTAAATTATTCGGTGATGACAAGATCATTCTGATCAGCGACAGTATGATGGCAACCGGCTTAGGTGACGGCGAAGCTGCCTTGGGCGGCCAGAAGGTCTTGGTTTCCGGCAATAAAGCCACGCTTTCAGACGGAACGATAGCCGGCTCGGTAACGAACCTGATGGAATGTATGCGGACAGCCGTCCGTCAGATGGATATCCCTCTGGAATCCGCCGTCAAATGTGCCGCGGTGAATCCCGCCAAAAGTGTCGGTATCTACGACCGTTACGGCAGCATCACCGCCGGCAAAGTGGCCAACGTCGTGCTGCTTGACAAAGCGGACTTAAGCCTGCGTCAGGTAATCTTAAGAGGGACACCGCTTCATGAATTGTAAAGAAATAGAAAAAATGTTTCCTTTATTCCAGGAGGATGCCCTCTCTACCAAAGAATTACGGAAATTCATGGCCCACATTGACACATGTGAAGAGTGTAAGGAAGAGCTGGCCATTTATTATCTGATTAATGAGGGCATGTTGAGCCTGGAAGACGGAAATGCTTTTGATCTGCAAAAGGTAATGGACAGCCATATGGAACGCGCCAAAGCCCACTTAAGGCTGCGGCGCACCTTGCAGTCGGCCATCTATGGGCTGGAGGGTCTGGTAGTGGCAGCTATCTTTGTGATTTTGGCTTTAATCGCCTTTCAATGATACCATGATACCATTAAAGGAGTTTCCATGAGAAAACTTGTCTTAATAGACGGACACAGCATTTTACACCGGGCATTTTACGGAGTCCCGGATCTAAGCAACGGAAAAGGCTTTCATACCAATGCCATCTACGGCTTCTTAAATATCATGTTCAAGATCCTGGAGGAAGAGAAGCCGGAGTATCTGGCTGTAGCTTTTGACGTACATGAACCGACGTTCCGCCACGAAATCTACAAAGAATACAAGGGAACCAGAAAGCCGATGCCGGAAGAACTTATCGAGCAACTGCCGGTCATGAAAGACGTCCTTGCGGCCATGAACATCTGTATTCTGGAAAAAGGCGGCCTGGAAGCCGACGATATTCTCGGCACCTTAGCCAAGAGAGCGGAAAAGGAAGGCCTGGCGGTCTCCCTGGTATCCGGCGACCGTGACCTGCTGCAGATTGCTTCTGCCCATATTAAGATCAGGATCCCCAAGACCAAAGGCGGCCGGACAGAAACCGAGGACTATTATGCCGCCGACGTCGTCCAGCAATACCAGGTGACACCGGAACAGTTCATTGATGTCAAGGCACTTATGGGAGATGCGTCGGACAATATTCCGGGAGTACCTAAGATCGGCGAAAAAACCGCCACCGAACTGATCGTCAGGTTCGGTTCCTTAGATGAAATATATGACCGTTTAGAAGAAATAACCAAAAAGTCTGTTGCGGAAACGCTTGCCGCCAACCGTGAGGCCGCGTATTTAAGTCAGGTACTGGCAACGATCAACATCGATGGAGATGTCGAATTTTCTTATGAAAAAGCCCGGGTCGGCGATTTTTTTACCAGAGAAGCCTATCTACTGTTTAAGGAACTGGAATTCAAGAACATGCTGAACCGTTTCGGGGCGGCTGCCGTCATGGACGGTGAGGGCGATAAATCTGAGCGCCGGTTAACATTCCGGCCGGTTACCGATCTGGCGCAGGCTGAGGAAATCTTTTCTAGAGCCACCCAGGGGCCGGCCGGCGTCATTTTGCTGGAGGACAGTGCGGCGGACGGTGATTTTGCCGGCATGGCGCTTGCTGTGAGCGATGAAGCGGTATATTATTTAGGAGCCCAAGGCTTTCTGACCAAGGCATATCTGACCGGTAAGCTTACGGACCTAGCCCATAAAGTGCCGGTTGCGACTTTCGATATCAAGAAAAAATACGACTATTTTGTCACACCGGATGAGGTGGCGGAAAAAGGCCTGGCCGTAACCGAGAATTTTTTTGACATTCTCATCGGTGCCTATCTGCTGAACCCGCTGAAAAATGACTATGACATCGAAGATATCGGCAATCAGTATTTAAACATCGTCGTGGAGAGCCGGTCACAGCTGTTTGGTAAGGCTTCTTTTAAAGAAGCGGCCATGCAGGAAGAAAAGCTGATGCGTTATGCCTGTTGTCTTGCCGATATCTGTTTAAAGGCGATGCCAGTTTTACAGCAGAGGCTGAAAGAAAGCGGTATGGACAGGCTGATGCGGGAAATCGAGATGCCCCTGTCTTATGTGCTCCATGACATGGAAAAAGCTGGTGTCCGTGTCCGTCCCGAGGAACTGAAGAACTATGGCGAGGCTTTAAGCGGCCGGATCATGGAACTGGAAAAACTTATTTATGAGCAGGCCGGTACGGAATTTAACATCAACTCGCCGAAACAGCTCGGCGAAATCCTGTTTGAACGCTTAAAGATGCCAGGCGGGAAGAAGACCAAGACGGGTTATTCAACCGCCGCCGATATTCTGGAAAAGCTGGAGGTAGAACATCCCATTGTGAAAGATATCCTGGAATACCGGGGTCTCGCTAAGCTGAAATCCACCTATGCCGACGGACTTGCCGCCTATATCGGCGCCGACAGCCGGATCCATACCAACCTCAAGCAGACCATTACCGCTACCGGGCGGCTAAGTTCTACGGAACCCAATCTGCAGAACATCCCCATGCGGATGGAACTGGGGCGGCTGATCCGTAAAGTGTTTGTACCGGAGCCGGGGCAGATTTTTATGGATGCGGACTACTCCCAGATCGAACTGCGGATCCTGGCGCATCTGTCCGCCGACCGCCAGCTGATCGAAGCCTATCAGATGGAAGAAGATATCCACCGGATCACAGCCGCCAAAGTCTTCCATACCCCGTTTGAAGCGGTGACGGATCTGCAGCGGCGCAATGCCAAGGCCGTGAATTTCGGCATTGTATATGGCATCAGTTCGTTCGGGCTGAGCCAGGACCTCAGCATTTCCCGCAAGGAAGCGGAAGACTATATCGCCCAGTACTTTGCCACCTACCCCAAGGTCAAGGAGTTTCTGGAACAGACCATCCAAGATGCTTATCAAAAAGGCTATGTTACCACGATGTTCGGCCGCCGCCGGCCGATCCCGGAACTTAAGTCGGCCAATTTCATGCAGCGTTCCTTTGGGGAACGGGTAGCGATGAATTCGCCGATCCAGGGGACGGCTGCCGACATTATGAAGATTGCCATGATCCGTGTCTGGGAGCGGCTGAAAAAAGAAGGCCTGGCTTCCCGTCTGGTGTTGCAGATCCATGACGAGCTGCTCTTGGAAGTGACTCAAGCCGAGGCAGAACAGGCTAGGCGGATCTTGTCAGAGGAAATGAAAGGGGCGGCTGATCTGGCCGTGGTGCTGGAAATAGACCTGCATACGGGCGCTGACTGGTATGAAGCCAAAACATGAGGTAAGAAGCGGGGGGATAGTTAAATGAGAGTGATTGGCATAACGGGGGGCATCGGCTGCGGTAAGTCAGCCATCTTGGCACACATTGCCTTTAGTTTCCGCTGTAAGGTGATACTGGCGGATGAGATCGCCCATATCGTCAAGGAGCCGGGACAGCTGTGCTATCAGAAGCTGGTGGAGTTGCTGGGTGAGACTGTCCTTAATGGGGACGGCTATATCAACAAGGATGCGATGGCGCACATGATATTCTCCGATCCGGAACTCCTGGCCCGCGTCAACAGCATCATCCATCCGGCAGTAAAAACTTATATAAAGACCATCATTGTTGATGAAGAAGAAAAGCAGGAGATTGATTTTCTCTTTGTGGAAGCCGCTCTTCTGATAGAAGCAGGCTATGAAATGATCGTTGATGAGATATGGTATATTCATGCGGACATGGCCGTGCGCCGGGAACGCCTAAGGGCGCTGCGGGGTTATACGGAAGAAAAAGTGGATGCTATCATCAGCCGCCAGCTTACGGATAAAGAATTCCGGGAACGGTGCCAAGTGATCATCATCAACAATGGAACCTTGGCAGAAGCATGTAGGCAAGTAGAAGAAAAGTTGGGAGAATACCTGTGTCAGTAGCAAAAAAATATCCCGGAAAATTAGTCTTCGGACTTGATATCGGAACAAGAAGCATAGTAGGGACCGTAGGCTATAAAAACGGCAGAGAGTTCAGGGTGGTCGCCCAGCGGATGAAAGAGCATGAGTCGCGGGCGATGATCGACGGACAGATCCATGACATCGTCCGGGTCGGCGAAACCATACTGGACGTTAAAAATGCGCTGGAGGACGCGCTCGGAGACAAGCTGGCGGAAGTCTGTATCGCGGCGGCAGGCCGGGTTCTCCGAACCATCAGCTGTACGGTGGAATGGCCGCTTCCGGCGGAGCGTGAAATAACCAATGAGGATATTTATGCCCTTGCATCCATGGGTGTCGAAAAGGCCTATTATGATTTTGAAGCATATAACGAAGCGGAGCTACGGTTCTATTGTGTCGGCTATAGTGTGGTCCGTTACTATCTCAACGGTTACCAGATCGGTAATCTGGAAGGACACAAAGCCAAGGTGATCGGGGCAGACATTATCGCGACCTTTCTTCCCGACGACGTTGTGGACGGGTTATATAAGGCCGTTAGACATGCCGGCTTGGAAGTGGCAAGCCTTACCCTTGAGCCGATTGCCGCGATCCAGGTGGCCATACCGGAAAAATACCGGATGCTTAATATAGCCTTGATCGACGTCGGCGCGGGCACCAGCGATATTTCAATAACAAAAGACGGCAGCATTGTCGCTTACGGGATGATTGCCATGGCGGGTGATATCCTGACGGAAGTGATAGCCCGCACCTGCCTAGTGGACTTTGCGACTGCCGAGCAGATCAAGAAAGATGCCGGCGAGATGGAAGAGATATCGTTCATGGACATCATGTTCTTGCCACAGAGCATCACCCGTACCGAGATCCTTAAGGCGGTCGATGAGGATATCCGCCGGATGACCAAGGCGGCTGCGGATAAGATCAAGGAACTTAACGGCGGAAAGTCCGTCAGCGCCGTTTTCGTGGTCGGCGGCGGCGGAAAGATTCCCGGCTACGTCGAAGCCTTGGCCGAAGAACTTCAACTGCCCAATGAAAGAGTGGCACTGCGTGGCGAAGAAGTGATGCAGCAGATTATCTTTGAAGAAAACATTAAAAAAGACTCGCTGCTCGTGACCCCGGTCGGTATCTGCCTCAACTACTATGAGCAGAGCAATAACTTTGTCTTTATCAGCTTCAACGGCCATCGTATTAAGCTCTATGACAATAACCGCCTGGCTGTCGTGGATGCCGCTATGCAGGCTCAGTTCCCCAATGAGGCTCTTTTCCCGCGGCGCGGCAAAGAACTGACCTTCTATGTCAACGGCAAGGCCCGGATGATCCGTGGCCAGGCCGGCGAAGCCGCCGTGATTACTGTCAATGGCGAAGCTGCCGATATCTATACCCCGATTCACAGCAATGACGTGATCGTGGTCAAGGAATCAACCAGCGGTGAACCGGGAGCCATGACGGTCGGTGAACTGCCTGAGCTGCGCGACATCATTACGGTCACCGTCAACGATAAGAAGGTTGAGCTTCCCAAGTTTGCTCAGGTGAACGGCGCACTACAGTCTATTTACTATGACATCCAGGAAAACGATGAAATCACCCTAGCCAACTACTACACGTTGAAACAGATCGCCGAGTTTATGGACGTGATCCTTGATCCGCAGATGAACCTCTATGTTAATAATAAAGCGGCAGAGTTAACCACCCCCGTCTATGAGAATTTTTCTGTAACCTGGACCTTGGAAGAGCTCCGTCTGGCCGATGTTGATTCAGACAAAAGAAGAACCGGCTTACCGCCGGAATCAGTAAATATGTCAGCAGCGGAAACAGCAGCGGCAGAAATAGCAGAAGCAGCCAAAGCGGAAGCTTCCGCCGTGAAAACTCATACACAGGCGAAGACCATGGAGCTCCCAGTTTTGACTGTCTTAGTCAACGGAGATGTTGTGGAACTGTCTGGCAAGCAGCATTATGTTTTCGTAGATATTTTTGATTTTATTGACTTTGATCTTAGTGATTCCCGCGGCAGGAACATCGTCACCCGTATCAACGGACACCCGGCGCAGTATATGGAGCCGCTTGGCCCCAATGATGTCCTGGAGATATACTGGAGACGGACATGAGGTTATGTAGCATCGCGAGCGGAAGCAGCGGCAACTGTATCTACATAGGATCCGATACCACCCATATCCTGATTGACGCAGGAATAAGCGGGAAACGGACGGAAGCCGGCCTAGCCCAGCTGGAACTTACCGGCAAAGACCTTGACGGGATATTCATAACCCATGAACACAGCGACCATATCTGCGGACTCAAAATACTGGCTCGCCGCTACGGGACGCCCATCTACGCCACCAGAGGGACGATAGCGGCGCTGAAACGGAGCAGCTACGGTGATATTGACGAAGAACTGTTCCATGAGATCAGAGCCGATGAAAAAGTCACTATCAAAGATATCACCTGTAATCCCATGCGGATTTCCCATGATGCGGCCGAGCCGGTCGCTTACCGCATTCATTACGGCAATAAAAAGATCGGTGTCGTCACTGATCTGGGCTGCTACAATGACTATACAGTGGAATCGCTGCGGGGCATGGACGCCCTTTTGCTGGAAGCCAATCATGATGTCAACATGCTTCAGGTCGGGTCATATCCATATTATCTGAAGCAGCGTATCCTAGGGGAGCGGGGCCATCTCTCCAACGAACTGGCCGGCAGATTATTGAGCCGGATCATGCACGACAAGCTGCAGACGGTTTTGCTTGGGCATCTTAGTAAAGAAAACAACCTGCCGGAACTGGCCTATGAGACTGTCAAGGTGGAAGTCAACATGGCCGCCAGCAATCTCAAGGCAACCGATTTTCCCATGCAGGTCGCGGCACGGAGCGAGGTTTCGCCGGTCATCCATATTGCCTAGGATCAGCGGCAGCGGTTCATCAGCATTGTATATTATTTTAAGATGAGATCTGAAAGAAAATAAATAAAGGAGTCATGCAAAACTAATCTTTCAGCTATAATATAAGGCATGAAAATCATGAAAAAAACCATAATAACCGTAGTAGGTAAAGATACAGTTGGCATCATCGCAAAAGTATGTACCTATCTGGCGGACAATAACATCAACATTGAAGATATTTCCCAGACTATCGTGCAGGATTATTTTAATATGATGATGATAACCGATATGAAAAATGCCGTAAAACAGTTCGCGGAGACGGCCGAGGATCTGCAGGCCTTGGGTGAAGAGATCGGCGTTATCATCAAGTGCCAACGTGAGGAAATATTCGACAGCATGCACCGGGTCTGAGCGATGAGAATAATAAACACATCTGAGTTATAAAGGATTAGGATAAAGAAAACAGAAAGGCCACCCCACATGATCAACATCTATGAAGTAACCGAAACCAACCAAATGATCGAAAAGGAAAATCTGGACGTCCGTACTATCACCATGGGCATCAGCTTGCTTGACTGTATAGATTCCGATCTCGCGTCGCTTAATACCAAAATATACAACAAAATATACAGATCCGCCAAGGATCTGGTCAAAACCGGAAACGAGATTTCCCGCGAATTCGGCATTCCGATTGTGAACAAACGTATTTCCGTAACCCCCATTTCCTTGATCGGCGGTGCGGCCTGCCGCCGACCGGGCGACTTCGTAGCGATTGCCAGAACCCTGGACGAAGTGGCGGCCGCCGTCGGCGTAAACTTTATCGGCGGGTATTCGGCGTTGGTGGCAAAGGGTATGACGGAGGCGGATGAAATGCTGATCACTTCCCTGCCCGAGGCCTTGTCGGTTACTAACTGGGTCTGCGGCTCGGTCAACCTAGCTTCCACTAAGACCGGCATCAATATGGATGCGGTTAAGCTGATGGGCGATATCATCAGGCAGACGGCGGAACGCACGAAAGGGCAGGATTCAATCGGCTGTGCCAAGCTGGTAGTATTCTGTAACGCCCCGGATGACAATCCCTTTATGGCCGGTGCTTTTCATGGCGTTACCGAAACAGACAGGGTTATTAATGTCGGCGTCAGCGGTCCGGGCGTGGTCAAGACCGCCGTCAGCAAGGTCAGAGGCGAGAACTTTGAAGTCCTTTGCGATACCATCAAGAAAACAGCCTTTAAGGTGACCAGGGTCGGCCAGCTGGTAGCGCAGGAAGCTTCCCGGATGCTCGACATACCTTTTGGCATCGTGGATCTGTCGTTAGCTCCGACGCCGGCGATCGGGGACAGCGTGGCCGACATTCTCTGTGAAATCGGCCTGGAATATGCCGGTGCCCCGGGTACGACGGCAGCTTTGGCCTTGCTCAATGACCAGGTGAAAAAAGGCGGGGTCATGGCTTCCTCCTATGTGGGCGGCTTAAGCGGCGCCTTTATCCCGGTAAGCGAGGACCAGGGCATGATTGATGCGGTAGCGGCCGGCGCGCTGACGCTGGAAAAGCTGGAAGCGATGACCTGCGTCTGTTCCGTGGGCCTTGACATGATTGCGGTTCCCGGGGCCACCAAAGCCGCCACGATATCCGGCATCATTGCGGATGAAATGGCGATCGGCATGGTAAACCAGAAAACTACGGCAGTACGCATCATACCGGTCATCGGCAAGGACGTGGGCGATACGGCGGAATTCGGCGGCTTACTGGGATATGCGCCGATTATGCCGGTCAACAGGTTCTCCTGTGAAGACTTTATCAGCCGCGGGGGAAGGATACCGGCACCGATTCATAGTTTTAAGAACTGATAGCTTAACCAGCAGGATTAATGTCTCACAATAATCTCAGTTATTGTCGTGTAGAAATATTCTATAGGTATAGTTTTATTCTGAAAAGCTCGTCATAACCATAATCAACATTATAACTTATTAATATATTTTGAGCATTATTATTATTGACAAGTTTAATTGTTGATATTATAATATGAGTAAATATAGACAATGATAATCTTTATCTAATTACAAGCGGTGGCCAACGTTTGTAAAAGGATCTCGATTATAAGTAAAATGTGGCATACATAGTAGAAAGAGAGGTAATTAAATGAAAAAAACAAAAGTGTTAGGCACGTTATTACTAACTATTGTCATGCTGGTGTCAATGTTTGTGCCGGCAGCTGCAACTTCATACACATACTCATGTAAAAAGTCAGAAAGTGTTGAGTATAAAGATTCTGGGCCTACTTATCGTCTTGAAGTATTATATGATTACGGTACATGGGTTCCTACTGATAATGCCAGAATCCGCGGCGTAGCAGGAGCAGAGGTTTTCAAGGCCAGACAGGTCGCCTATAGGCTAAATGACGGCAGTACCGATACTGGCGAAGTTGTCGATCAATCATTCAGTGCAATTGGAAGTGGGATTCAAAATTTAACATGTGGCGATGAGCTGGATAATGATGAAGCAACGGGATATGTCATTGCAAGGGTTTACAATGGATATTCATTTGTATCAGGAAAACCTTGCACATATCAGCAGACCGTAGCTCACAGTTCTAGGCTTGATGTGAAATAAGTAATTGCCGGATGGCGCTGTTAAGGCGTCATCCGGCCACAGTAAAGGTGATATATTATGCTCAAATTTATGCTTTTAGCCGGACAGGAAATAATACGTCTTTTCAAGAGAAACCACTATGTATTTACAGTTTTAATGATTACACAGGCATTGACCGTTTTTGCTTTTATTTATTTTCTTTTATCTATCGTGGCAGCAAGATATAATTATACAGCGACTTTAGAGTCTTTAAGGACATATTCATTAGAGATAAACTCTCAAATGAAATGGGAAGAAATTAATAATCTTATTAGCTCAATCCCCGGTGCTTATCCGGAAAATGCCTTTTATTATTATACTGACGGAGACAGTGAGATAGTAACAGTGTTGTTTCCGGAACATAATCAGAATGACAACGTTGGTGTTGGTCGGGGTATAACAGAAGATGATATTAAACTAAAAAGTAGAGTTGTTGTTGCAGGAATTGCATTACCTGATGATGGCATGGCCGATGTTAAAAATGGTGATTCAATTATTCTTGGCGATGAAGAATTTAAAGTGGTCGGTGTACGTAAAAGTGAATTAAATGAAATCCCACATTCAGTAGTGCTGGAAAAATTAGAGTTATATGCGGTAAAACTGATTATGCCTCCGGGACTCTCAACTTGGCAACGGGACGGGATAGTAAGTTTTTTTAATAGTAATGATATTGCGGTGACTCCGCCACGTTCAGTTTTGCAGAGAACGTTGGTCAGTCTGTTACTTCCATTTATTGCAAGTTTATTTATTGGAATTTTCTCAGTAGTTACATTTATATATCTCCAGCTGTATATGATGGAAAAATGTAAGCGGGATTTTGCAATTATGAAGTTGTGCGGTGTTCATTATAAGTATAGTATCGCTCTGATTAACTGGATATTTATAGTTGTTTTTACTGTTAGCTACATAATTGGAGCAGTTGTGTATTGGATGATATATCAATCGTTACTGTTGTTGCCTTATATAATTGTATATGTGTTTTTTATTATTCTATTGCTTTTATTTCTATTGCCTTATTCAATCCGTTTTAACCATCAAAATACTGTACAGGATTTACAGATGCGATAATGACAATTTAACAGTTTCACAGGCAGGCTGCGAAATTCATGGTGAATAATATGAAAAATTATATATTAGCATTTAGATTAATGAGAAGGAATCTGTTACCACAAGTAATTGTAACAATCCAAATTATTGGTATGGCGCTTGCCTTTGTAGTTTTGTTTAATATTACACAGCTTAGTTCGGCAGCCATAGATGTCTTTGAACAAGGTGACTATCGTACAATTCTTTGCATGAATCCGATTTTGGGAGCAGATACAGTGATTTTCCGTGAGAATGCAATTAGAATAGCAAAGCAATCTCAATGGTACAGGGGAACCTCATCATTGGGGTGGAGTTTTTGTTTAAACAGCAATGAAGCATTTGTTACCGGAGGTAATGAAGAAGAGAGCGCAGAGATTATCACTATGAATGATTTCGCGATAAATGGTTTCCACTTTCCGGTCGCGGCTGGAAGAAGTTTAGTGGAAGGTGAATCGCACATGGAAGGCGAAATACCGTGTGTGATTGGCGGGAAATATGCCAATAGATATAAGACAGGAGATTTATTTACAGGGTATGTGTTAACTGATGGCGGGAGTTTTGCTGACGCAGAGGAAATTTTAGCGGCGCCAAAAGAAAAAATCACACTAAAAATTGTCGGTAAATTAACCAGACCAGAACAAATGATAAACATAATGTCGGACATGTCATGGTCAATGGAGATGCCGGCTTCAATGCTGCTTGAAAACTATTATGATCGACCGTTATTTGCCATTGTTCCTGAGCATCTGTATCCCTATGTTAAATATGAGACACCTATGCTATATATTTTTTTTGATAAAGAAATACCTGAAATTGAGTTACACAGCCTTGGGGAACAGTTAGGGGGAGCTTTTGCAAAAACCGATACAGAATTAATTGCTACGGAAGAGATCGAATTAAATAATAATGAGGATCTACTTAGACCATTTACGGGATTGATGCTATTAACATGCATAGCCGGTGTATTTTCGCTTTGTCTGCTCTCTACAGTTAAAAACACAAAGATTCTATCAATTTATAATCTACTAGGATGTTCTTCTGCGCGCACATTACGAATTGTTACTATTTCAGCAATCACTCATGTACTATTATCGCTTCTGATGTTTATTGTAATTATAAATATAATTTCACATTACAATGTTCTGAATATTGTAGGATACTATTTTTTACTTACACCGCGAACGACAATAATCATCATATTACTTTCAATGACTATTATATTGACGGCATTTTTTTCGGGATTTCTTGCCATCAAAAGACAGTCTACAGTAACCATGCTGCTTGAGGGCAAGGATTAATATAATATTATTAAAGTTGTATTGATAATTAAAAATATGAAAGGTAAGCAGTTAATGATAAAATTATCAAAAATTAAAAAAATCTATAACGATGGAACAAATCGAGAAAAAACAGTTCTCTCAGATATTAACCTTGAGGTTAATCATGGCGAATCCATAGCCGTTATGGGACGTTCGGGCTCTGGAAAGACAACCCTGATGAATATTATCGGGATGTTGGATTTTCCGACATCAGGCCAGTATTATTTTATGGATAATGAGTGTCATAACTTGTCGTCATCAAAGCAAGCAGAAATGCGTTCGCATAAAATTGGAATACTGATGCAGGATTATTCCCTCATTGATCACGATTCGGCTCTTAATAATGTTATGCTACCGCTTTTTTTTAATAAAACCTCTTTTCGTGAGATGAAAATAAAAGCATTACAGGCAATGGAAATGATAGGTATTGAAAAGTTATCTGGACAACGTGTTGTCACACTTTCGGGGGGGGAGAAGCAACGGGTGGCATTAGCAAGGGCGCTTGTCACTTCACCCCAACTTTTGATTGCCGATGAACCGACTGGATCACTGGATTTTAATACTGGTAAACAGATTTTAGATATTATTCAAGAATTGAATCATAAAGGTCTTACCATAATTATTGTTACACATGACAATATTGTGGCTCAAACATGTAAAAAAACATTAATACTCAGAGATGGACGTCTGAAAGAAAAAGGTAACGATAGTTCTAGTTTACTATAATTAACATGATCTGGATAATAACTATTAGTCGGATGATGCGGATCTATCGGTCCATTCAGCCGACTTTTGTGGCTTTGACAATATACCTTAATCAAATTTTAATTTGCGGAAAAACGGCTTTTATGATATAGTAAGAAGCAGTAAAATCAGAAAAAACCTCGGAGAATCATAAAATGAAACATTTAAATAAATTTATTATAATGTTAGTCCTGCTCGGCAGCATACTGACCGCAGCCGGCTGCAGCAGCGAAAGCGATGACTGGGATCCTGACAGAATCGTATATTCCGCCGAATTTAAGGAACTGGGTGCGCAGATAAGTAACGGATATGTCGTAGACAGCCAAGAAATAGACGGTAGCCTATATATGCTGGTGGTCAACTATACTACGGAGGAGCCGTTCACGCAAAGTATTATGTTCCATAAGCACGACATCGTCAGCGGTGAATATGTAGAGATACCATTAACTGGCTTGGACGCCAATGAAAGCATTCAGGCGATGTCAAGGAATCAAAACGGTTTTACTTTGCTAGGGGTAAACTATTCAGAAGAAGCTTATCAATATTTATTGTATGATGTGACCACTGACGGGGAAATAGCGGACAAGAAAGAGATAACGGAAGCCGTCGGCAGTCAATATGTGCGTGAAATGGTGTCAGACGGGCAAGGCAATCTGTACCTCACGGTAAGTGATGAAACAGGTGGGGAGTCGCTTGTCGGCATGGATGCGGAAGGCGAGGTGAAAGGCACTTTAGCCGGCCAAGATCATATTGAGAACATTTTCAGTACCGCCGACGGCAGTATCTATGTAAGCAGCTGGGGTAATGAGGGAAGAACATTAAAAAAAGCCGATTTTGAAACCGGCCAGTTTGACGTAGAGTTGATTTTGACCGGCATGTCCAGTCAAAACAACCAGAGATTTGTTCGCGGCGGTTCAACCGGCCTGCTGGTCAGTGATGACGTCGGTATCTATGAGTGTACGATCGAAACCGGCGACTGTATCAAGATACTGGACTGGGTTGACAGCGACATCATCCCTAACAGCGTTACAGGGTTCGGGACGCTGAATGACAAGGATTTCTGGGTGACTAGCGAGATCCGTGCGAATAATAGCAGCAACACAGGCACTGTTACGACAACGGAACTGGCAATTTTGAAGCAGACCGTCGCCGGTGAGCTGCCGAGAAGAGAGATCCTGACATATGGCGGTCTGTATGTCAGTTCTGACGTCAGTGAGGCAATAGTTCGGTTTAATAAAAGCAGCGATCTATATCGGATTCAGATTAAAGAGTATAATAACGATGATTATGAGGCGGCGATGATCCAGTACAACAACGATCTGACCGGGCCGGACTGCCCGGATATCATTGATCTGAACCGGGCCAATGTTGATCAGCTGGCCAGTCAGGGAATCCTGGCTGACATTTATCCATATATGGAAGCGGACGAAGCCTTCCGCCGGGAGGATTATCTGGAAAACATACTTACGGCATACGAGAAAGACGGAAAACTGTACGGGATCATGACGGAATATGGGATCAACACCTTGGTAGGGAGCGCCGATAAGCTTCAGGGCATAGAGCGGTGGAATATTAAGGAGATGTTGGAATTTGCTGGCAAGTATCCGGAATCCAAGCTATTGAATGAAACCGCCGACAGTATTATGTCAGTGCTGCTTTCCCATAATATGGATCAGTTTGTGGACTGGGATACAGGAGAATGTAAGTTTCTGGAAGAAGATTTCATCAGGATATTGGAATATGCCAAAACATACGGGACGGAATATGAATCGGTCGGCACCCGGGAGGGCTTTAGTTCCGGCGCCTACATTCTGAGCAGCGAGCATATCAGCGAGATTGAGTTTATCCAGGTACTGGAAGGGATGTTTGAAGGCGAAGTCCGGTTTATCGGCTATCCGGTTCCGGAAGGCAGCGGCATTATGCTAAGCCCCATCAACTGTATGGGAATCAGTGACCAGTCAGATAATAAGGAAGGGGCGTGGGAATTCTTTGCCTATCTGTTATCGGAAGAGCAGCAGAACCGGCCATACCGCTGGAGCCTTCCGATCATGCACGCTGGGCTTGAGAAGCTCTGCCAAGATGCCGCCGATCCCAGTAATAACGAAGGCTATTCAACTTGGGGCTATGATGACTTTGAGGTTGAGATCAAAGCCGCCACCGAGCAGCAGGTGGCGCAGTTTAAAGAACTGCTTCAAAACGCGCAAAACCTGCCCAATTATGACGTGCAGCTAGATAATATTATCTATGAGGAGACCGAAAGCTATTTTGCAGGGCAGAAAACGGCACAAGAAGTGGCAGATGTCATCCAGAGCCGGGTCGAGATATATGTCAATGAAAACAGGTAAAGGGCCTAGCACAGATTTGCTTATCACAGCTTAGCCTAGCCCAGAACGGCCTAGGCTAAGCTGACAAAATACAGAGGTAGATTGTGAAAAAGGTAAGAATTAAGAAATTGGCAAAAAGCAGTAAGATAAAAGCAGATAAAAAGCAATTGCAGCTGATTAAAAGACAGGATAGCAGCCAGATACAGAACCGGGAAAAAAAGGGCAGAAGGATAGCAGTGCTCTGTCTTTTTCCCAGTGTTTCCGGGGTGCTGCTGTTTTTTATTGTCCCTTTTTTAGTGGTCATCTTTTATGCGATGGTAGACAATCCGATCAACCGGGAGTTTGTATTTTTGGATAACTTTATTAAGGTTTTTAATAATCAGGCCTTCCGGCAGGCAGCCGCCAATACGGTGACATTTTCCGGAGTGGCAGTGCCGCTCGCCGTCGTCCTGGCCTTGATGCTGGCCATGATGCTGAACAGCCGGATCCCCTACCGGACCCAGTTTCGTACCTTCTTTTTAAGCCCGATGATGGTACCCATCGCTTCTATCGTGCTGATCTGGCAGGTGCTGTTCCACTATAACGGGGTCGCCAATGACCTGCTGGCGATATTCGGCGGGGCTAAGATCGACTGGTTTAAATCAGAATACGGGCAGGTGGTGATCATCATCTTGTTCCTGTGGAAAAACCTCGGATACAATATGATTCTCTTTATGGCGGCGCTTTCCAGCATCCCCAAAGAGATATTGGAAGTGGCGGTACTGGAAAGCGCCACGCCGATCCAGATATTCTGGCATATCAAGCTCCGCTACCTGTCCGCCACTTTACTGTTTGTCACGATTATGTCCTTGATAAATTCTTTCAAGGTTTTTAGGGAAGTCTATTTACTGACGACAGATTACCCTTACAGTTCCGTATATATGCTGCAGCATTATATGAACAATATGTTCAGAGATCTTAATTATCAGAATTTATCCGCGGCGGCCATCATGATGTCTGTCGTTATGATCATCCTGATCGGGATACTTTTCCTAGCGGAGAGTTATTTCGGCAGGGATGTCGAGGGTTAGAAGGGAAGGACGGCATAGTGAAGAAAAACCGGAGGTTTTCCCGTGAGTTGTCACTGGAGAGATGGCAGAACATGGTGAAAAGAAAAGCGGACCGTAAGAAACGGGTCATGTTTGTCCGTATCGCGCTGGCAACCATAGTGGCTTCGTTTTTTGCGGTGCTTTTTCTGATGCCGATCTTTTTGACGATAACCAATTCGTTTATGTCCGCTTCGGAGATCGCGTCCAATTATGGGCAGGTCTTTGCGGTCAATGATTCCGGCGGCAGAGTATTTATTTCCGAAACGGTAAACTTAAAATTCATCCCGGACATGGTTTCTTTCAGTCAATATTTCACGGTCTTGCTGAAGAGCCCCGACTATCTGATCAAGTTCTGGAATTCGGCGGTACTGACCGTGCCGATCGTGCTCTTCCAGCTGGCCTTGGCCACATTAGCCGCATTTGGCTTTACCAGATATAAGGGGCGGATCAAAGAACTGATCTTTTTTTCCTATATCATACTGATGCTGATGCCTTATCAGGTCACCCTAGTTCCCAACTTCCTGGTTTCTGGCTGGCTGAACATCATTGATACCCACTGGTCAATCTGGCTTCCCGGGATATTTTCGCCCTTTGCGGTCTTCCTGCTGACTAAATATATGCGGAAGATCCCGGCATCCTATATGGAGGCGGCACAGATAGACGGGGCGGGGGAATGGCAGCTTTTCATGAAGATTGCGATGCCCCTGTGCAAGGGAGCTGTCGGTTCCGTTGCCATCTTGGTCTTTATCGACTATTGGAACATGGTAGAACCCCCGCTGATCTTGCTGAGCGATTCGCTCTATCACCCGCTGTCGGTGTTTCTGGCCAGGATCAATCAGGGGGAAATCGGTCTGGCATTTGCGGTAGCGACTATCTATATGGTACTGCCGATCCTGGTATTTCTCTATGGCGAGGAATACCTTGTGGAAGGGATTACCTATCAGGGCGGTATCAAAGGTTAACCCTTTGCGGAGCCATTACCGATAAAGTATAACGGCATCTGGCCGTATATAAAGATTATAAGTAACAGGACAAACAGGAGGAGAAAATGAAAAAGAGTACAACTACAAGAAGAGAATGGGTTAAAAACACGGCACTGATATTTCTGGCGGTGCTGTGGATTCTCACCTTTTTTTCCAATACCTTCTTAAATTATTCACTGCCGGAAGTGGACACTACCTATGTGCAGTCAGGGAGCATCACCGCCAAGGTGCGGGGCACCGGCAATGTGGAAGCCAGCGACCCGTACAGCGTGATTGCCAAGGAGAGCCGTGTCATCACCAGCGTTGCCGTTGAGCAGGGCGACGTGGTGGAGAAGGATGACGTCCTCTACTATCTGGAAGAATCGGAAAGCGAAGAACTCAAGACGGCGGAAGCGGAACTGGACGCTCTCGTCCTAGAATACATGCTGTCGCTATTCAGCGGGGAAGCCTCCAATTCGACGATAAACAAGGTGGAAAACGACAATGTGGATTCCTTTGGTTCCATGCAGGCTCAGATAGCCGCCATGCAGAACAGCGTGAGGGCAGCAGAAGACAACGTGGCGGCCAGCCAGGATAATCTGGATAACCTTACGAGACAGTCCGACCTCCTGGCTAACGACAAGCCGCTTGACACGGCGGCGCAGCAGGAAGCCGTGGATGATGCCCAGGAAAGCTTGAATAATGCCCAGAGTCAAGTGACCAATATTGCTACGAAACTTTCCAATCTGGAACGGCAAAAGAGTGAAGCAGAGGCAAAGATTGCGGCTGCCGAGGCACTGGTTCCTGATATCGATGATTTAAATAATCCCAGCGGGGGAATCCAGCTATTACAAGATAAAGAAGAAAATGCCTCAGCTGCCTTGACTGCCGAAGGAACTTATGTCATAACGCAGATCAACGGTATTTTAGATACTTATGTTAGCAGTGGTTATAGCCCTGATCTTAATCTGGAAGAAACCATTAATGAATTGAAGAATAAAGGAGTCTTATCTACATTGCTCGGTAATGATGAAATCACAGAGGCGGAATTTATTGCGTCATCCGAGGCATATGCCACCTACCTTGCGGCTTATGAAGCCAAAAAAGCAGCTTACGACGTGGCTAAGAAGAATCGTGAAGAAGGCACGAAGACCCTCCAGAATTACGCCAGCTACCTTTCGCAGCTGGCCAGTCTGGAGAATCAGATTGCCAGTGCCCGAAATGAGCAGACTAAGGCCGCAAGTAACGTTACCAAGGCGCAAAACACGCTGACATCAGCGCAGCAGGTGCTAAATGACCTGAAAAATGATACCGGCACTTCTACGGCGCAGTGGGATATCGCGAATAGAATCATCGAAGCCGAAGCAGCGCTGGCCGATGCCAACTCCAATCTGGAGAAGATCCAAAAGGAACAGACGGAATTAATTACCAACATCCAGGCGGAATTAAACCTGGATAGCAAGAACGACCAGATTGCCGAAAAAGAAGCAGAGATCGAAAAACTTAAGGAGCAGTCCGCCGGTTCCGCCGTCACTTCACCGGTGGCCGGAACGGTGACATCCCTTGCCCATGTGGCCGGAGAGACGATGAAGCTGGATGAAGAAATTGCCGTGATCCAGGTCGCCGGCAAAGGTTTTACGCTGAGCTTATCGGTAACCAACGAAGAGGCCGCCAAGGTGGCCGTGGGCGATACCGCGGAACTGGACAATGCCTGGTATTATAATGATACCCAGATCATCCTGACGTCGATCCGTCCGGATCCGGATAACCCGGGACGGAACCGGCTCTTGGTTTTTGCCGTGGACGGCGAAAATATCCAGAACGGCCAGGCGCTTTCTGTTTCCGTAGGCCAAAGAAGCAGCGACTATGAACTGGTAGTTCCCAAAAGCGCCATCAGAGAAGACCAAAACGGCAAATTCATCCTGATCATTGATGAGCGGGGGACGCCTTTGGGGACCCGTTACATTGCCACGCGCGTCGATGTAGAGGAACTGGCTTCCGACGACAACAATATGGCGATATCTGGTGCATTATACGGCTACGGAGAATATGTTATTACAACGGCGACTAAGCCCGTTTCAGCAGGACAGCAGGTAAGACTGCCGGATTAAATCGAGGTGATTTTCAGCTAGGAAAACGACAGGAGGCGGCATGATAAAACGATTTATAAATATATCACCCAAGCAGCTGGTGCTTGCTTCCGTGGTTCTCGTTACTTTAATTGTTTTTGTTATTATGACAGTAGTATCACAGCGGATGCAGCGTTCCTTGGACGATCAACGGGCAGCGCAGCGCTGGGCGCCGGACGGTGAATTTGCCCAAGTCAGCTGTTTCTTTGCGGAGACCGTGACGATTGAGCAGGATCAGATATATGCTTTCCGCGACCATATCGAAACCGGCCTGCAGGAGGCCTCATACGTAGCTGCCAACGAAAGCGCCCGTACTTTTATTGATGCATATTGCAGCGAGGGCACAATCGTGCTGGAAAACGGCGATAACCGTCTGGAGGCGCAGGCAATCGGAACCGGCGGTGATTTTTTCCTGTTTCATCCGTTTACGCTCCTGAGCGGATCCTATTTTTCAGAAAACGACTTGATGAGGGACTTCGTCATCTTGGATGAGGTAGCGGCCTGGCAGCTGTTCGGCTCCAATGACATAGCGGGCATGCAGGTTACGATCCAAGCTGTCCCGCACCTTGTTGCCGGCGTTATCAGACACCCGGAGGGGCGTATGTGGGAAAATGCCGGACTGTCATCGGGAACCGTTTATGTATCCTGTGAAACCTTGGCGGCCTATGGGGAGACCGCTGGAATCAAACAATATGAAGCAGTCATGCCCGACCCGGTCAGCGGCTTTGCTTTTCGGCTGATAAAGGAAAGATTCGGCTTTGATGAAAGACAGATGCAAGTAATCGATAATACCGAACGATATTCCTTACAACCACTACTGACAGTGATTGCCGATTTCGGTGTCCGCTCTATGCAGCAGGACGCAGTCAGCTATCCCTATTGGGAAAATTATGCCAGAGGATATGAGGATATCCTAGCCCTCATGCTCCTGTTCAGAGCCTTGTTTCTGGTCGTCCCTATCGTTATTATCACCATCATGCTGTTTCTGGCATACCGCCGCCGGACATGGACATGGAAGCAGGTATTCCAGTCCCTTGGCGACCTGATCGTTAACTTGATACTTATATTAAAACAATGGGTGAAAGGAAAAGACCCCCGCTTTGGAAAAAGCAAATCCAAAGGAGACGATTATGAAGAATAAAAAACTGTTCTTCCTTTATTTCAGCATCCTTATGCTGGCTGGACTGACGGGCTGCGGCAGCGGCCGAAGCGAGACAATAGCCAGCAAGGATTATATCTACGATTATGAGGAAATGCCGGCCTCGACAGAGATGGAATCGCTGACAAATATGTTTGTAGCAGGCGATTCCGCCTATATGTACGGCGTAGTTTACAATGAAGATTATACCGTGGGAAAACTGGAAATCGCCCAGCTAAATGATGACGGGGAAATCATCGGGCGCACGGAATTTGAGCAGCCTGACGGCATTTATTATAATTTGCTCACCGGTAATGACAATGACGAGCTGTTTGCCATTAAAACCGTGTATCACGTACCGGAGAACCCGGCGATACCGGATCTGCCGATCGGAGACCTGTTAAGGACAGAAGAGGCTGTTGATGTCGATGCCGCCGCCGAAACAGGGAGGGATGCCGGTACCGAAGAAATGACCGATACAAATAGCACCGCTGATGAAGACGAGGCCATGGATGAGGAAGAAATCGACGAGACCGCCGATGCCGGTGAGGAAGCCGATGCCGGTGAGGAAGTCGATGCCGGTGAGGAAGCTGATGTCGGCCGGCAGATTACGGCAGAATCCGATATTCCCTTGGAACGGAATTATCTGATCCAGATGGATATGAACGGCAGTGAAAAATGGAGTGTCTGCCTGAATGATATTGAAGAGATTAATGATCAGGATTATCTATATATCAGCTCGCTGGTCTGCCTTCCCGGTCAGAAGCTGCTGGTCAGCATAATGGGCAAATATGCCATGTTTGATACGGCCGGCAACTATCAGGGTTTACTCAAGCTGTCCGGATCGGGCGCGGATCAAATGACGGACGCCATGCTGCTGATGCTTGAGGACGGCCGGTTACTTGCCTACCGTTTTTCCGAAGAAGGCATGATCATCCAGGAGCTTGACCCAGATACCGCGGTTCTGGGAGAAGAGCAAATGTTAACCGGTAATGTTTATTCGTACAGTCTGAGCCGGGGCATCGGGTACGATCTGTTTATATCTGACAGCAATGATTTATATGGATATAACCTCGGTGAGGAAATGGTAAAGCTGATGAATTATGTTGATTCCGATCTTGATATCTATAATATCAGCAATATATGGGGTCAGGAACCGACTGTCTTCATGGGTGTTATCTATGATAATTTTCTAGGGAAAAACTATTTGGCCCGCTTTACTAAGATACCGCCCGAGGAAGTGCCGGATAAGGTCAGCATTACCCTCGCCGGCAGCTATGTTGACTGGCAGGTGAAAGGGCAGATCATCAAGTTTAATAAAGACAGCAATGAATACCGGATCCAGCTGTTAGACTATGGCGTCAAATATAACACTCCAGAGGACTATATGGCCGGAGCGACGAGGCTAAATGCCGATATTGCCGCCGGCAAAATACCGGATATTCTGCTGCTGTCCACGGATATTCCGATAACAAGCTACATTGCCAAGGGACTTTTTGCCGATCTGCTTCCGCTCATTGAAGAGGATGAAGAGCTGAGTGTTGACGATCTGTTGCCGAATATCGTTGAGGCTTATTCTGTGGACGGAAAGCTCTATCAGCTGGTTCCGCACTTTTCCGTCTCGACCGTATTTGCTAAGACGTCGATAGTGGGAAGCGAACCGGGCTGGACGTTAAAGGAAGCGCAGGATATCCTGAAGCAGAGGCCGGAAGGTACCAGCCTGTTCGATAATATGACCCGGGATTCTATGCTGTTATACTATCTGAGTTATGGCGGAGGCCAGTTTATCGACTGGGAAAAAGGCGAATGTTATTTTGACAGCGTAGAATTTATGGAGTTGCTTGAATATATCAAGACCTATCCGGCGGAAATTGATTATTCGCTGTATGACGAAGCCTATTGGCAGGAATCGGCGAATTTTCTCCGCGACGAAAGAGTTCTGGCACAGGTAAACAGTATTGACTCCCTCCGATGGTTCAACCGGACCCAGGAGGAAACCTTCGGGGAAGAGGTAACAATGATCGGCTTTCCGACGGAAAGCGGGACGGGATCGGCCATCAACAGCTACTTGTCCTTTGCCATCTCAGCAAGATCCAAGCATCAGGACACCGCATGGGAGATCCTCCGCTATTATCTTAGTGACGAATATCAGAGCGAGAATGCGTCGTATCAGCTTCCGGTCACCATCAAGGCACTGGAAGAGGTCGGTGCGGCCGCCATGGAGAAAGATTACTACACTGATGACCAAGGCAATCGCATCGAAACGGAGGAATACTACTATGTCAATGATGAAGAGTTCCTTTTAGAACCGCTCAGTGCTGAAGAATGGGCAAAACTTAAGGATTTCATCTTATCAGTCAACACGACAGTCAGTTATGACACCGACCTGCAGAATATCGTCACGGAAGAAACGGCTCCGTATTTTAACAACCAGAAGTCAGTACAAGAGGTGGCGGACATTATCCAGAGCCGCGCCCAGATATATATAAGTGAGAATATATAGTTATGGAACAGTGGAAGGAACGGACCAAGATGCTGCTGGGTGAGGCCGCGTCAGCTAGGCTGCGAACATCGCATGTGGCGGTGTTCGGCATCGGCGGCGTGGGCGGCTATGCGGCAGAAGCACTGGCTAGGGCCGGAGTCGGACGGTTGACCTTAGTAGACCGGGATGTGGTTTCGCACAGCAACCGGAACCGTCAGATCATCGCGACAGTGAAAACAGTAGGCCGGCTTAAGACCGAGGTCATGAAGGAACGCATCTTGGATATTAATCCCGAAGCAGCGGTGTATACTCATCACTGTTTCGTCATACCCGGCGAAGTAATGGATAATTTCGATTTTAACCAATATTCTTATATCATTGATGCGGTCGATACGGTTACGGCCAAGCTGGAACTGGTCATGCAGGCCGAGCGGCACGGCGTTCCTGTCATCAGCTGCATGGGAACCGGCAACAAGCTGGATCCTTCCCGGCTGGAGGTGGCGGATATATACAAGACCAGCGTCTGTCCGCTGGCCAAAGTAATGCGCCGGGAGCTGCGGGCCAGAGGCGTCCGCCGCCTAGATACGGTTTATTCCCGTGAAGAGCCGATCAAACCGGAACGCATAGTTATGGAGGGATCCCGAAGCGTTCCCGGAAGCATTTCTTTTGTCCCGGCTGCGGCAGGGCTGCTTCTGGCATCGGTAGTTATAAAAAATCTGTTACTGTGGAGTACCAATTGAGACTAATTATGGCTGGAGTGAACAGTAACGTGAATATAGGTGGCCGGCTTGCCGGTCTACATTAGGAGGATGCATATGGAAGCTGGCAGGAGCAAAGGCGGGTTATATCGAGACATTTTGATGATTACGATCGTTCCGCTGTTTGTATTTGCATTGGTTATCGTCGCCTCTAGCTCGACCCGTTTTAGCGCGGCCATGTATCAGGAAGTGCAAAACGGCTTGCAGAGCATGGGGGAAACGGCAGTGATGATTTATGACTCCTTATATCCGGGCGACTATGAGCTGATTACGGAGGAGACCGGTAGCGGTTCCGGCTTGGCGGTTTTTAAAGGGGAGCACCGGATTAACAACGACTATGCGGTGATTGATTCCCTGAAAGAAGAATCCGGCTTAGAGTTTACGCTCTTTTATTCCGACACTAGGATCATCACCACTATCAGAAATACGAACGGCGATAGGATCATAGCCACCGGCGCCAATTCCGTGATTCTGGATGATGTGTTACATACCGGCCAGGCGAAGTTTTATCCGGCCGTTGAAGTGGGGGAACATAGTTATTTTGCTTATTATATGCCGCTCATCAATTCTGACGGAACCTGTGTGGGAATGATGTTTGTCGGCAAGCCTTCCGATCAGGTGGATCAATATGTCCGCAGCAGCCTGCTGCCTATTTTCGGCCTAGCCTTGGTCGGCATGCTGATTACCGGCCTGTTTTCAGCTTCCTATGCCAGAAAACTGATAGCTACTTTGAACCGGTTAAAAGGTTTTCTAGGTAAAGTTGAGCAGGGCAACTTAAGCGCCGAACTGGATGAGGAAGTCCTGCGCCGCAACGATGAGGTCGGGGAAATGGGACATCATGCCGTCAATATGCAGAAGGAGCTACGGGAGCTGGTTGAAAGGGATGTCCTGACGCAGATGTATAATCGGCGTTTCGGTGAGCGGCGGCTGAAACAGATCCAGCTAAAGTCGCAGGAAACCGGCCAGCCTTTTGCGTTTGCCCTAGGAGACATCGATTTTTTCAAAAAAGTAAATGATAATTACGGCCATGAATGTGGCGACCAGGTCTTAGTCAATGTTGCCCTCATGCTTAAAAAACACATTGCCGGAGGCGGCTTTACGGCTCGCTGGGGCGGCGAGGAATTTATTATCGTCTATGAAAAAGACCCGCTGGCGGCAGCTGCGCGCAAGATGGATATCCTAATGGAGGAACTGCGGGGAGCCAGAATCCGGTACGGGGAAGAAGAACTGGCAGTGACCATGACATTTGGCATCGTAGCCGGAGAAAATATTGATTATGACCAGATGATCCGAGAAGCCGACCGGCTCTTATATGAAGGAAAACAAAGGGGAAGAAACCAAGTAGTCGTCGGCCCAGATAAATAAGCGTTTACTGTTAAGCATAGAGCTTTAATTCTAGACCGTGATGATGCCACGGGTGTATTCATTGCCATGAGGCGTTCCGTATTTGGCGGAATATATTATGTCATATATGTGAGCGGCCTGAATATCTTTACTGAGCATCGCCAACCCATTTTGCCTTGTATAGTCAGGGGCATCGGCCAACTGGGCTGAGGTAAGCAGGGCAGGGGCGTCAGCAAGTTTAGCAAGTAAAGGAACAGAGGAGCGCAGCTTAATGGCATGCAGCAATTCCCCGGCGTCCTTACGAAATCCCAGCATCCTAGCATAATATATAATATCATCGGCTTCATGTCTGACAAGATCAGCGGCAGTTATGTCAAGCAGAATGTGCAGGAGACAGCGGCTGATACGGGAATAAGTCAGATCCTTAGATTTCAGGGTCTGGATGAAGCTCCGGTACCCGGTATAGGCAGGAAGGTTTTTACGGATCTTATCCGACAGCGCTTCGCTGACATCCAGATATTTCATATAGCCCGCAGAGGCATCCATAAGTAGCTTATAATGCAGCAGAAGAGAAAAGTCCTCTTCGCTGACCGGGGTCTGTCCCGGCTTAAGGCAGGAAAAGAGCGGAAGAATGTTTGGCGGTACGGACCGGGCGATTATTTCGGCAGCACCGCCTGTTTCCAGACTGTTCCGGAGCGCAGTGGCGGAAGTGAACGTTTCCCCCGGACTGTCGCCGTCGATATAGGCATCGTGGTAGCCCGCTCCCTTACGGCGTATCGTCATGGGGGCAATCGGGCTGTTGCGTTGCCGGAGGGCTTTGCAGTATTCTATCGCTAGGATGTTGTTCGGTGACTCGAATAGTCCCGGAGGAAGGGCGGCGGCTCCGGTAGCGTTTATCTGCGTAAGGGATTTTGATCGGGCGGCCGGGAAGGACAGGCCGTTTTTCAGATTTTTGCGCAGCAGAGCCTGGAAATCAGGATATTCCCGGACAAGCAGGCGGGCGGCTTCCGTCAGGGGCTCAATTTCGCCACATTCGCTGCCGAAGGCCAGAGCCTTTGTAACGCCGAGCTTATCTAACAGGGCTACGGCTCCTTGGGCAAAATACTCGGCACTGCCGGTAGCATAACAGACCGGGAGTTCTAGGACCAGGTCGGCTCCGTTTAATAAAGCCATCTGTGCCCTGGCATATTTATCGGTCATGGCCGGGGCACCGCGTTGGACGAAGTTACCGCTCATGACGATGATACAGTAATCGGCACTGGTTGCTTTCTTGGCTTCCTCTATTAAGTAGCGGTGGCCGTTATGAAAAGGATTGAATTCTGCGATGATGCCGAGTGTTTTCATGCGCGGGGGTCTCTTTTCGTGTTTTGGGGGAGGGTTTGGGGGTCTGTTTATAAAGAGTAGCATGAATGGGGGAAAGATGCAAATGGAATTGTTGTTGTGTTGCCTGATGGGTCATCGTCATATTGTCCGGGCCTCATCAGCTCCGGTTCCGGCTCCCGAAAATAAGTGCCGCTAAGTTTCCCGCCCGAATTATTGACAGCTTCCGTGTCGTCAGCAAGCGCCCTCCATGGCGCATGCTGACTTGGTCGGCCATCCTTGGCCGACCATCACTGGGTTTTTGTTTTACGGGGAACTAAGCGGCACTAATTTTCTCCCGCAAGGAACCGGCGCCGATGAGGCCCGGACAATATGACGATTCGGAATACCAACTGGACAGATTTGGAGTAGCAACTGGACAGATTTGGAGTAGCAACTGGACAGATTTGGAGTACCAACTGGACAGATTCGGAATGCCAATTGACTAGATTGCTGTTTACAAAAAAGGTTTGGTTCGTTATACTATTCATAGCTGGATTGGCGGCGCAAATTGGTGGTTTGGCTTTGGGTTATGGTGTTGGTGCAGATGCAGATATATTACTGTTTTTGATATTGATACTGATATTATAATACATATGAAATGCGGCTTTAACTGTGAGGGTAAGCCGCGGGAGGTGATTGATATGTCGTATATTGAAACTATTAAAGATAAGGCTCGTTCGGATCGTAAAAAAATCGTCCTGCCGGAGACGACGGATAAGCGGACTTTGATTGCGGCTTCCCACATCGTGGAGGAAGGGATCGCTGATATTATAATGATCGGCAACCCGGAGAAGATTATGGATGGTGCCACTTGGCTGGAAATCGAGCTGGAGGGCGTAACCATTATTAATCCGGAGACTTGTGAGAGGTTGGAGGAATATGTTGACCTGTTTTATGAGATACGTAAGGGTAAGGGGATGACACCGGAGAAGGCTAGGGATATCCTGCTTTCGGACTATCTTACCTTTGGCGTTATTATGGTAAAAGCCAATCATGCCGACGGTATGGTAGCTGGGGCGTGCCATGCGACAGCAGATACTTTGCGCCCGGCGTTGCAGATACTGAAAACTGCGCCTGGGGTCAAGCTGGTTTCCGGTTTCTTTTTAATGTGCTGCCCGGGAAGTTCCTGTGGGGAGAACGGTACGTTGCTTTTTGCCGATTGCGGGCTGAATCAGGATCCAACGGCTGAAGAACTGGCGGCGATTGCCGAGACGTCGGCCAGAAGCTTTAAAAGCTTGGTCGGAGCCAAACCGGTGATTGCTATGCTTTCCCATTCCACCAAGGGTAGTGCGAAACATCCTTTAGTGGACAAGATGGTCGAAGCCACTAGGATTGCCCACGAACAGTACCCTCACTTAAGTATAGACGGAGAACTGCAGCCGGATGCCGCGCTCGTGCCTCATGTTGCCAAGACCAAAGCACCGGGTAGCGAGATCGGCGGCAAAGCCAACGTCCTGATTTTCCCTAATCTTGATTGCGGTAACATCGGCTACAAATTGGTTCAGAGACTTGGCAATGCCGAAGCCTATGGCCCGATGCTACAGGGCATCGCCAAGCCGGTAAACGATTTGTCCCGAGGCTGCTCATGGGAAGATATAGTCGGCGTAGTCGCTTTGACGGCAGTACAAGCCCAACTCCAATAGAGCTGATAAGGCTGTGCTTTAAGAGCCCTGTTAATAAGTAGGTGGATAAGTATTTCAGGCTCAGTATTTGCCCGCCAGGGTCACCGCATTTACTTTT
>DBDG01000078.1:18557-55341 GCA_002293475.1 Lachnospiraceae bacterium UBA938 | reverse complement strand
TAGCGGCAGCGGTGGCAGTAGCGCCAGCGGTGGCAGTAGCGCCAGCGGTGGCAGTAACAGCAGCGGCGATACCGGTAAATATAATAGTGCCAGCGGGAATAGTGCCGGCGGGAATACTGGCGGCAGCAGCGGTACCGGCAGTTCATGGAGTAGTAACGGCGTGAAGCCCGGCGGCAGCCCGGAGCCCTCCCCTACATCCGGTAAATATACGTCGTCAAATCCCGGAAGCAAGGGCTTTCACCTGCCTGACCGGAAGGCATCGGGTCTAAGTCCGGAGTCGTCACCAGATGGTTATGGTGCTCAGATGCCGCTGGAGGAAGAAAGCAAAGAAGTAGATATGACAGAGCTAGAGTCTGGAGGAGACGGTGTCGAAGCCAATCTGATGTCGTCTGGCGGATCAGTGTCATGGCTTTCGTCTCCCGTTGCTAAAGTATTGTTGCTTACTCTTGGCGGGGCGGGTTTTATGCTGGTGCTTGCGGCTATCTGGTTTCTGCTGTTCCGCTACGTCGGCATTTACGGAGAGGATAGCGAAGGCGGGGACTGTTTCTTGGGCTTTGGAATGATAAGGAAAGCAGAAGGTTTTTTATTGTCTATCCCGGAACACGTCATGGATAGGGCCTGTACCAGCCGGTATTGCCTGCGGCCTGGTATACTGTTCTTAAGAATTCATGGACAGTCAGAGCTGGCCGTTGCAGCAAAAAAACGGAAGTTTTTGCTTCCCGTAGCGAAGGAAATACGGTTTAAATATTGATTTTGACAGGAAAACATGGTAAGCTACGAGTAATATAAACTGAATAAAAATGCATAAGTGATGCATTTATGCCGTTCAGTAAAGGGAGGCAGCTATGAAAAAGATAGTAGCAACAGTATTAGTATTTGTATTAAGTTTCAGTTTACTGACAGCCTGTGGGCAAGGAAACGGAACGGAAGAAGAAAAAAGCCTGCTTATAGTGGGAACCAACGCGGAATTTCCGCCTTTTGAGTATATCGGGGACAGCGGGGAGCCGGAAGGGTTTGACATTGCCCTGATTAAAGCAATTGCCGATAAAATAGGAAGAGAAGTCCAGATTGAAAATCTGGAATTTGCTTCTCTGGTAGGATCCATCGGAACGAAGATTGATGTTGCCATAGCAGGGATGACCATTGATGAAGAACGGCTGGAGTCAGTAGATTTCTCCAATCCGTATTATGAGGCGCTGCAATATGTGATTGTTCCAGCCGGATCCGATATTACCACAGCAGCTGACCTGGAAGGGAAGACTATCGGTGTGCAGTTGGGAACCACGGGAGATTTTATTGTACAGGATGATATTGCCGGTGCTACCCCTGCTCAATTCAATAAACCGGTTGATGCTGTCAATGAGCTGCTAAACGGCAGGGTAGACTGCGTTATCCTTGATCAGAACCCTTCTTTAGTTTTTGCTTCTCAATACCCGGATGAACTGGAGGCACTTGACGGAACGCAGTTTGGGTTTGCCATGGAGTATTATGCGATCGCGTTGCCGAAGGGCGATACTGAACTGGCCGATCAGATCAATGGAGCGCTGCAGGAAATCATCGAAGAAGGCACTTTTGACGAACTGGTAGAGACATATATTGAGCAATAACAGATAAACAGTGATGTATGAAAGCAAGCGGGATAGCAGGGATTTGCTATCCCGCTTGCCATGAAAGCTTTGCTTTCATGGCAATGATGGCCATGCGGCCATGCTCAGTTAAAGGTGCATATAACGAAACGTGCAATCTGACGGCACTGAAGCCGGCCGATGCGGCCGGAAGCTTTGCTTTCATGGCAATGATGGCCATGCGGCCAACACCTAGCCTTCGAAAGGAATGGTGGATATGTGGGATAAATTTGAGGCAGCATTTATTACAGCGGACCGATGGAAGCTTTACATTAACGGCTTGGGCGTGACATTGCAAATAGCGTTTTTTGCGGGCATCCTAGGTATGCTGATTGGCACGGTCGTGGCACTTATGAAACTTTCCGTAAGATGGAACGGAAAGAAGACCGTCTTTACGGTAATTGCCAATATTTACATTGATATTATCCGCGGAACGCCGTCGGTATTGCAGCTGATGATCATGTATTTTGCCATTATGGCTAATAATAATAACAAGGTGCTGATTGCGGTGTTATCCTTTGGGATCAACAGCGGGGCCTATGTCGCGGAAATCATTAGAGCCGGCATCCTAGCAGTAGAGAAAGGACAGACGGAAGCGGGTCATTCGCTCGGTTTGTCCAGGGCGCAGACGATGGTCTACATCGTTATTCCGCAAGCCGTGAAAAATGTCTTGCCGCCGATCGGCAATGAGTTTATCGTCCTGCTCAAGGAGACGGCGATCGTGGGATATGTCGGCCTCAGTGACCTTACCCGCGTCGCCAATCAGATTTCTTCGCGTACCTATGAAGCTTTCGTGCCCTTGATCATCTCGGCGGTGATTTACTTTATTATCATCAAGATACTGACCGTTCTTTTGGGCAGGTTAGAGAGGAGGCTACGTCAAAGTGATAATCGTTAAAAATCTTTATAAGAAATTTGACAGTGACAGTTACGTGCTCAAGGGGATCAACTATCATATCCATGCCGGTGAAAAGATCGTTGTCGTCGGGCCTTCCGGTTCAGGAAAAAGCACATTCTTACGTTGCCTGAACCTGCTGGAAATACCTACGGAAGGAGAAATCTGGTTTGGGGGTCAGAAAATCAGCGGCACTGGCGTGGACCGGAAAAAGACCGATATCCGTTTAGTCAGGATGCGTATGGGCATGGTATTTCAGAACTTTCACCTCTTCAACAACCTTACGGTAATGGACAATATCACTCTGGCTCCGATCAAAACCGGCCTGATGAGCAAAACGTTGGCTTCCGAGAATGCGCTTAGTCTGTTGGAACGGGTGGGGCTAAAGGAAAAGGCGGACGTTTATCCCAGCCGGCTTTCGGGAGGCCAGAAGCAGCGGATCGCCATCGTGCGTTCCTTGGCGATGAATCCCCGGGTCATGCTTTTTGACGAGCCGACTTCGGCTCTGGATCCGGAGATGGTAGGAGAGGTTCTTGATGTTATGAAGGATCTGGCGAAAAGCGGTATGACCATGGCAGTCGTGACCCATGAAATGGGGTTTGCCAGGGAAGTAGGAACCAAAGTGCTGTTTATGGACGATGGTAATATCGTCGAGGCGAACGAACCGGCCGAGTTTTTTACCAATCCGCAAAGCCCCCGGCTGAAGGAGTTCCTGTCAAAGGTGCTGTGAGAGGGCTAATAGTTTTAAGGAGACCATATGATTACGATAAGTCTTTGCATGATTGTCAAAAATGAAGAGGATATTCTGGCGCGGTGTCTTGATACGGTATGTGACCTGATGGATGAGATTATTATCGTCGATACAGGTTCCACCGATAAAACCAAGGAGATTGCTGCCCGCTATACCAAGCAGCTGTATGATTTCGTCTGGGTTCATGACTTTGCCGCGGCAAGAAATTATGCCTTTTCTAAGGCTTCATGTGATTATATCTATTCGGCCGATGCCGATGAAGTGCTGGATGAGGAAAACCGAAGCCGATTCAAGGATCTTAAACAGGTTCTCGAAAAGGAGGTAGAAATTGTCCAGATGCACTATGCCAATCAGCTGGAACATGGGACCATCTATAATTTTGACCGGGAATACCGTCCCAAGTTATTCAAAAGAAACCGCAGTTTTGTCTGGATTGAGCCGATCCACGAAACCGTCAGGCTGGAGCCGGTGGTATTTGACAGTGAAATCGAAGTCAGGCATCTGCCCAAAGCAAGCCACACATCTAGAGATCTCCAAGCTTTTGAACGGATGATTGCCGGGGGCAAGGTACTTTCGGCACGGCTGCACAATTTATATGCCAAAGAACTCTTCGTGTCGGGAGCAAAAGAAGACTTTCTATGTGCGGAGGCTTTTTTTGAGGAATCGGCAGTGAATACGGAGCATACCATCGATCAGGTGAAGGAAGCTTCCTGCGTGGTGGCCCGGGCCGCCAGGCTTCGGAACGACATCCATAAATTCTTTAAGTTTGCCCTGAAGGATATCGGCAGCGAGGGCAGCAGTGAAATATGCTGTGAACTGGGGCAGTATTATATGGCGAAAAAGGATTATCACGAAGCGGCCGTCTGGTTCTATAATGCCGCGTTTGAGACGCCCTGCCTCCTTAACATCAGATGCGGCAGCACCATTCCCCTGACAGCACTGGCAGAATGTTATGAGGCCTTGGGCATGAAAGCAAAAGCCGCTGAATACCGCCGGCAGGCCGCAGAAGCGGATAAGACATAAAGAAGCGGCTTGCTCTTAAGCAGATATAAAACCGAGGAGGAAAACATGATATGAGCTGGCAACAGAATGTCAGGACGGTGACGCCCTACGTGCCCGGAGAACAGCCGGGACGTCCGGACATCATCAAACTAAATACCAATGAAAGTCCCTATCCGCCGGCACCCGGCGTGATCCGTAAGGCGGCGGGTTTAAACGCGGCCGATTACCGCCTGTATCCCGATCCTGAGGCGGAAGCCCTCACCACAACGCTGGCGGATTATTATGGGGTTTTAAATGACCAGGTCTTCGTCGGGGTCGGCTCGGATGATGTCTTGGCGATGGCGTTCCTGACTTTTTTTAATTCTGGCCGGCCGATCTTATTTCCGGATATCACTTATGCTTTCTATGATGTTTGGGCAGATCTCTACCGGATACCATACGAGCGCCAGCCTCTGGATGGAGAGTTTCGCCTTGTAAAAGAAGACTATTATAAGGAAAACGGCGGTATTATTTTTCCCAATCCCAATGCGCCCACCGGGGTGGAAGAGAGTCAAGAACTTATTGAAGACATTCTCCGGGCCAACCGCGACAGTGTCGTGATCATCGACGAAGCCTATATTGATTTTGGCGGGTCCAGCTGTCTGCCGCTGATCCGGACATATGATAATCTACTGGTCGTGCAGACCTTTTCTAAGTCCCGTGCCATGGCCGGGATCCGTATCGGCTTTGCGATGGGCGATAAGAAGCTGATCGCTTATCTACGGAACGCAAAATTTTCTTTTAATTCTTATACTATTAACCGGCCGGCCCTAGAGCTGGGGATTGAAGCGGTTAAGGACGAAGCATATTTCCATGGCACGATAGCGAGGATCACCGCGACCAGGGAGGCGGTCAAGAAAGAACTACGGCGGCTGGGTTTTGCTTTTCCAGATTCCAGGGGTAATTTCCTGTTTGCTACCCATGAAAAGGTAAAGGCTGAAGAGCTGTATAAAGCGCTTATGAACCATGGCATCTACGTCAGATACTGGAAACGTCCCCGGATCGACAATTACTTGCGGATTACGATAGGTACGGAGAAGGAGATGAAGACCCTGTTAAACTTCCTAGAGGAGTATTTGGCAAACTGACTTGACTGACGGCATGTTATGTAACAATGGGGATGGGAAGGCTATATGGAGACTGGCCTGAACAATGGAGGAAAGAAATTGGCTGACGGAATGTACGAGGAATTTGCGGAGATTTATGATATCGTAATGGCAGAGGTACCTTATGAGGAGTGGAGCCAGATGATCGACGGCTGGATCAAGGAGCATGGCATTTCCGTGAAACACGGCGCGGAGACGGAGGCCAATCTGGTACTTGACTTAGGCTGCGGAACCGGTACGCTGACTGGGATGCTCGAAGACATGGGCTATGACTGTATCGGGATCGACAGTTCAGCCGAGATGCTGACCGTCGCCATGAGTAAGAAGGCGGTTTCGGAAAGCCGGATCCTTTACCTGTGCCAGAGAATGCAGGAAATGGAGCTGTACAGCACTGTGGGCACAGTAATCTGTATCTGCGACTCATTGAACTATCTGTTGACGGAACAGGAAGTAGCCTATGTTTTCCGGCTGATAAATAATTATCTTTATGCCGGTGGCCTCTTTATCTTTGATTTTAACACAGTCTATAAATACAAGGAGATAATTGGCGATACCACGATAGCGGAAAACCGTGAGGAGTGCAGTTTTATCTGGGACAATTTTTATGACGAAGACAGAAAGGTCAATGAATATGAGCTGACCTTTTTCGTGAAAGAAGACGACGGCCGCTATCGCTGCTTTCAAGAGACCCATTATCAGCGGGGATATACGCTGGAACAGATGAAAGGGCTGTTGTGGCAGGCTGGAATGGAATTTATTGCGGCTTATGACAGCAGTACCGGCGGCGAGGCCGGTGAGGAAAGCGAGCGTATTTTTGTGATTGCGCGGGAAGGTGTGAAAGTAGCACTAGAATAAAGAGTACGATACAGGGCGGGAAAGACGAGGTTTGTACACATGGCAGATAGAATAATAAGAGCTACCGCCGCGGATGCGCAGTTAAGGGTATTTTGCGCTAACGCTAGGGAGTTGGCCGAAACGGCAAGACAAATCCATGGGCTGAGCCCGGTCGCTGCGGCGGCCCTGGGTCGCCTGCTGACGGCGGGAGCGATGATGGGGATGGGGCTTAAGGGAGAAAAAGATCTACTGACCCTACAGATAAAGGGAGACGGGCCGATCGGCGGGCTTACTGTGACCGCCGACAGCCGCTGCCGGGTCAAGGGCTATGCCGATGTTCCGCAGGTCATGCTTCCGCCCAGTAAGGCCGGAAAGCTGGATGTCGGCGGCGCGGTCGGCCATGGCTGGCTTCAGGTTATCAAGGATATGGGACTCAAGGAACCCTATTCCGGCCGGACGGAGCTGAAGACGGGCGAGATTGCCGAGGATCTGACCTACTATTTCGCGGCTTCGGAACAGGTGCCTTCCGCGGTCGGCCTAGGTGTGCTGATGGAACGCGACAACACGGTCAAATGTGCTGGTGGCTTTATCATCCAGGTCATGCCCTTTGCCGAGGACGCCGTTATCCGTAAGCTGGAAAACAATTTGCATGACCGGTTTGCTGGTCTGCCGTCGGTCACCAACATCTTGGAACAGGAGGCCGATCCTGAGTATCTGCTAAGGCAGCTTTTGTCAGACCTGGATCCGGTCGTCACCGAGGAAAGTCAGCCTTTGTTCTATTGCAGCTGTGACAAAGAACGGGTAGAAAAGGTACTCATCAGCACCGGAAAAAATGAACTTGAAGACATGATCCGTGAAAACAAGACCATTGAGGTGAAATGTCATTTCTGCAACACCGCTTACCACTTTACGGTAGGGGAATTGGAGCAATTATACGGCAAAGCATTAAGATGAATAAATAATATGATGTCGGGGTTTAAAAGGTATCTGAACATGTACACAATTGCCATATGCGATGATATGAGGGATTTTCTGGACTGGCTGGAAAAAGCGCTGAACCGCTATGCGGAGGAGGCGGGGGAACAGTTCCGGATCATAAGATTTAATGACGGCTATCAGCTGCTGGAATACCGGAAGGAAAGAATAAACTTGATTTTTCTTGATGTGCGGATGCCAGGACTGAACGGCATGAAGGCGGCAGAGGAAATCAGGAAAAAGGATGAAGACGTCGATATTATATTTCTGACGTCCCTGATCGAGCATGCCGTGAATGGCTATGCTGTTAAGGCTTTTAGCTATTTAATCAAGCCAGTCAAGTATGAAAAGGTAAAAGGAGAACTGGATCGATGGCTTGATAGCATTAAAAAACGGGACGAAGTATTCTGGGCGATTCACAATGATAATGGGGATTACCGGATCAGGGTCAAGTCCTTAAGATATATCGAGACTTATAACCGAAATCTGTTGATCCATACTGACCATGACGATATTATTTGTTATAAGAAAATGCGTGACGTGGAATCAGAGCTTTTAAGCTACGGTTTTTCCCGGAGCCATTCCGGCTTTTTGGTTAACCTTTTTTATGTCGAGGCAGTGGAAAAACTGGAAATGAAGCTGACATCGGGTGAATGTATTCCTATTAGCAAGCAGAAGAAAAAGAAGTTCATGGAGGATCTGGCGGCTTACTGGGGGGATCGTCTATGAGTGCTACCATGATTTATTATGCCGCTGACATCGCTGTAACCGGAGTTGAAGCTTATTGTATTTATTATCTCCTGAAAGATCTTCCAAAGTGGGAGCGAACGAGGCGAAGACCCGCCTGGCTATACATCATATATGTTGTATTTATTTTCCTGCTTACGGAAATCGGCACGCCGGCTCATATAAAAGTGCTGCTGATACTGGTGATCCTGATCCCCGGCGGCAGCTATTTTTATCAGGCCACTAAACTATCTATGCTATTTTATTCTATAATATTTATTATCGCCTTAATAGCGGGGGAAGCCATCGGAATGGGGGTATGGTATTTTATAAGCCAGAATACCAATGCGGTGGTGATGGCCAATAAAGAGCTGACCAGCTTGGAAATCCTGATCCTGATGAAGGTTATAACTTTCATTATGATTGTCCTAGTGGAGTATTCATTGCGGAAGCGGCGGGAGTTCCGGTTCCGGGATATCTATTCTTTTCTGCTTTCGGGGCTGTCTTCCGCGCTGATCCTAGTCGGCGTCTGCTATAATTTTTATCATATGGAAAACCAGACCTTGGCGGCCGTATTATTTATCGGTTCGCTTATCCTTTCGCTGGCGCTGCTTCTTAACACCGGCTTAATAAGCCGTTATATGCAAATGAAAGAGGCGGAATATAAGAGTGAGCAGTCATTATACGAGCTGCGGCTCAAGAATATGTACTATCAGGAAAAACTGGTGGAAGAGGAGAAAATCAGGGAAATCTACCATGACTTTAAGAACCACCTGATCCTGCTGGAATCCAACCTTGGCCAGACCGAACAGGCCAACGAGGCTATCAGCAAGCTTTCCCATAAAATATCCGCTTTCGAGGGCTTTTATAATACCGGCAATGAGATGGTTGACATTATCATCAAAGAAAAGATGAAAAAGATCAGGCAAGAGGACATAGAATTACAGATGGATGTTGACATGCGAACTGGGGACTTTCTGGAACTCTTGGATATCAGCACGATCTTCGGTAATCTATTTGACAATGCGATCGAGGCGAGCGTTAAGATCAGCCGCCAAGACATCAATAAGAAGATTACCCTGAAAGTCAGGCCGCAGAACCGTTTCCTGGTCATCCGGATGAGCAATCATGTTGAGCCGTCAAATGACGGAAGCTTCCAGTCTACCAAAGAGAATACGAAGGATCATGGGTTCGGCATCGCCAATATAAAGAAATCGGTGCAAAAATATGACGGCGAATGTAAGTATGGTTACGAAGGGTCGGAATTTGTTTTCCGGATCATCATACCATTTCCCGTATAAATCTGACGTTGACACTGGTATCAAAATAAGGAAGGGCCAAGAGCTCTTCCTTATTACCATATTGCCATGCTTGGTTATGTATCGGTCAATTGTGCTGCTGAATATCTGCTAAGTGCTTCCGCCTTTTAATATCAGTCCAGCGCTTCTGTTGCTGACGCGGTATTGGTGGCCGGTATCATAGCTTTTTCCAGGGAAGCTTTGATGGCATTCAGCAGGACCATGGAGGTATATTTGTTGTCATTGGAATAGGTGATGTTGTCGGTTGACTGCTGCTCACATATTTGCATAGACAGGGTTTCAAAAGCCGGCTCGATCAGCGGAAACATCGTGGCGACCGCTTCATCAAGGTTAACGATGGAAACGTCATTGATACGGTACTCATCTACGGTGACCTGGATATCCAGGACATTGTCATTGAGCAACAGGGAAGTGGTATAAATCCCGGGTACATAGGTGACGGAGGGCGTCGCTCCGGTTCTGGAGGCTTCTTTTTTATCAGGCAGGAACATGATGATCAGCAAGACTATGAATAAGATTCCTAACACGGCAAAAATACCCGTATATATCAATTCCTTCAGATGAAGTACAACAATTTTGGTTTTTGATTTCATGACATATCCCCGATTCATTCTTTTTACTATCATATTAATGTGCCGCCTTAAGTATTCCTAAAACAAAAGCATTTTATACAAGGCATAAGAGAATTAATGTCGCTGTCTTTCTTTTTCAGTTACACTGTGGTAGTATTTATTTTGGAAATAAAAGAAGGGCATGGAAAGGAAGTAGACAAATGCGATTTACCAAGATGCATGGCTGCGGCAATGATTATATCTATATTAACGGATTTGAAGTAAAAATCCCCCCGGAAGAAAAACAAAAACTGGCAGTCAGCTTGAGCGACCGGCATTTTGGTATCGGCAGCGACGGCGTGATATTCGTCAACCCGTCCCAGACAGCTGATTTCCAGATGGAAATGTACAATGCCGACGGTTCCCGCGCCGAAATGTGTGGAAACGGCATCCGCTGCGTGGGAAAATATATATATGATGAAGGCCTGAGCGGCAAAACCGCTATTACGGTGGAAAGCTGTGGCAAGGTCAAATATCTGGAGATGGCGACCGATGGCCGGCAGGTGGTATCTGTTAAGGTCGATATGGGCAGTCCCCGTTTCCGTACTGCGGACACTAAGGAGCTGACCCCTAAGCCGCCGTCGGACTATGAAACCATCGTGGCCGGCGGGAAAGCCTATCCAATGACCTATGTCTCCATGGGTAATCCGCACGCGGTTATCGTGATGCCGGCCGCGACAAAGCTGGACAGCCTGGATCTTCCCCGGCTGGGGCCGGCATTGGAAAACCATGAATGGTTTCCCGAGCGAATCAACACGGAATTCATCAAGGTCATTGACCGGCAGACCATCCAGATGCGGGTATGGGAAAGGGGCAGCGGGGAAACCCTAGCCTGTGGTACCGGCAGCTGTGCCGCGGTCGCGGCTTGCATCGGACACGGCCTGACGGATGAAGAAGTGACAGTCCGGCTCCGGGGCGGTGAAGTGGCCGTCCGCTGGATACGCGAGGAAGACCGGCTTATTCTGACCGGACCGGCTGTGACCGTGTTCAAAGGAGAAATCAAGATCCCCATCCCAATACTTTAGTGAAGCAAAGGAGTAAATCATGTATCAGATAAACGACAATTATCTAAAACTCCCGGGCAGCTACCTTTTTTCTGCCATCGCCAATAAAGTAAATACTTATGCGGCCTCCCATCCGGAGCAGCGGATCATCCGGCTTGGCATCGGCGATGTGACCCAGCCACTGGTTCCGGCAATCATCGAAGCCTTACATAAAGCAGTAGATGAGATGGGCCGCCAGGAGACCTTCAAAGGATATGGCCCTGATCTGGGCTACAAATTCTTGCGTGATACTATCGCAGAACATGACTATCGGCAGCGTGGCTGTGAGATCAGCGCCGATGAGATATTTATTTCCGATGGCGCCAAAGGCGATTCGGGCAATATCCAGGAAATATTCGGACCGCACAATAAGATCGCGGTGTGCGATCCGGTGTATCCGGTTTATGTAGATACCAACGTGATGGCAGGCCGGACCGGGAATTACGACAGTTTCAGCGAGACCTGGAGCGAGGTAATCTATATGCCATGTACGCAAGAGAATCATTTTGCCCCGCAGTTTCCGGACCAGACACCGGACATCATCTACCTGTGCTACCCGAACAATCCTACCGGTGCAACCCTTAGTAGGAGACAGCTTACGGAATGGGTGGATTACGCCAACCGGTCGGGCGCGGTCATCATCTATGACGCGGCATATGAAGCCTATATATCGGAAGACGATGTCCCCCATTCAATATACGAATGCCCAGGAGCAAGGACCTGTGCCATTGAGATACGCTCATTTTCCAAAAATGCCGGATTTACCGGTATGCGTCTAGGATTCACCGTGGTTCCCAAGGACTTAAAGGCGGGAGAGGTTCCGCTTCATTCCCTGTGGGCCAGAAGGCACGGCACCAAATACAACGGTGCCCCCTACATCATCCAGCGTGCCGGCGAAGCGGTTTATTCCGAAGCCGGCCGGGTACAGCTGAATGATCAGGTCGGCTATTATATGAATAATGCCCGGGTCATCTATGCAGGGCTGAAAAGTGCCGGCTACAGCGTATCGGGAGGCATCAACGCGCCTTATATCTGGATGAAGACCCCGGATAATATGTCTAGCTGGGAATGTTTCGACTATCTTCTGGAGCATGCCGGCGTGGTGGGAACGCCCGGTTCCGGCTTCGGTCCCAGCGGTGAAAAGTATTTTCGCCTGACGGCTTTCGGCAGTTATGAGAATACGGTGGAAGCGGTGGAACGGATTAAAAAACTGTGACTTGCAAATTAATATCTTTTGTGCTAAAATATCTTTCGTATACAGACAAATGTCCGTCGATGATAGACAAGACCAAAGCAAAGCACATCAGACCAATTGAAACCGGAGGAACATATGGAAGAATCAGCTTACTATGTCGTAAAGAAGCGGGCTGTACCGGAAGTATTACTGAAAGTATTGGAAGCGAAAAAGCTGCTGGAAACCGGGCGGGTTCGCTCCGTCAATGAAGCGGCCGATCAGCTGGGCATAAGCCGCAGTTCATTTTACAAGTATAAGGACGATATTTTCCAGTTTCATGATAACGCGCAGGGAACGACGATTACCCTAGCGTTCCAGATGGATGATGAGCCCGGGCTGCTTTCCGATGTTCTGAAGATTATCGCCGAATATCAGGCCAATATCCTCACCATCCACCAGAGCATCCCCATCAATGGGGTTGCATCCCTGACCCTCAGCGTTCAGGTGTTGCCGGATACCGGCGATATCTCCCGGATGATCGAAATAATGGAAAGTCGGCGCGGTGTCCGCAATGTCAGCATATTGGCGAAAGAATAGCGTGGTTAGGAGTTAGTATTAGATTAGAGTAGATTAGATAAGAATAATAAAGCACAATAATGGGAGGAAAACATGATACAGATAGCAGTAATCGGATACGGCACGGTAGGAAGCGGCGTGGTCGAGGTGATCGGCCGGAATAATGAAGAAATCAGCAAAAAAGCGGGTGAGGAGCTATATGTCAAATACATCTTAGATCTGCGTGATTTTCCCGGTGATCCATATGAAGACAGGGTCATTCATGATATAAGCATCATCATGGAAGATCCTGAGATAAGGATTATTTGCGAGACCATGGGCGGTATCCGGCCGGCATATGATTTTACCAAACAGGCTCTTTTAAAAGGTAAAAGTGTCTGCACATCCAATAAAGAGCTGGTAGCCACGCACGGACCGGAATTGATCCGTATTGCTACGGAGAATAAATGCAATTATCTTTTCGAGGCCAGTGTCGGGGGCGGCATCCCGATCATCAGGCCCTTGAATTATTCCTTGACCGCGGAGAAAATCGACAGTATCGTCGGCATCTTGAACGGCACGACCAATTTCATCCTTTCCAAGATGGAAGCTGAAGGCGCTGATTTTGCTGACGTGCTGAAAGAGGCTCAGGATAACGGTTTTGCGGAACGTAATCCGGAATCCGATGTTGAAGGCTACGATGCCTGCCGCAAGATTGCCATCCTGTCCTCGCTGATGACCGGCAAGAATGTCAGATACGAAGATATTTATACCGAGGGGATTACCGGCATCACAGCCGTTGATTTCCGTTATGCCAAGTCTATGGATATGACGATCAAGCTGCTGGCTGTCAGTGTTTCCCTATCGGGTCGGCTTTATGCTTATGTAGCGCCATTTATGATAGGAAAGAATCATCCGCTCTATTTTGTGCATGATGTGTTCAATGCTGTTTACGTGCATGGTAACATGCTGGGCGATTCCATGTATTACGGACGCGGTGCCGGGAAACTACCGACCGCCAGTGCCGTCGTTTCGGATGTAGTGGACTGCGCCAGGCATCTGGGGAAAACCATCATGTGTTTCTGGGACAGTGAGAATATCCAGCTGGCACCCATTGACGGGCGCATCGGCCGCTTTTTTGTCAGGGCTGCCGCCAGTGACGGCATCAGCAGGCGAGCCGCTGAGCTGTTCGGAGACATCACTGTAGTAACTCCGCAGGCCGAAGCGGAATTTGCCTTCCTGTGCGGCCCGGTCAGCGAAGCCGACTTTGCCGTCAAAGCTGCCGCCTTGGATGGCCTGATCAGCCGGATCAGGATAGAGAAAGACGGGAATGCATTATGAAATATATAATTATCTTGGGCGATGGCATGTCGGATGAACCGCTGGCCGAACTGGGCGGTAAGACGCCGCTGGCTTATGCTTCGACACCGATGCTGGATGCCTTAAGCAAATATGCCAAGATCGGCTTAGTACAGACCATCCCCGCTGGCATGAGCCCGGGTTCCGATACCGCTAACTTATCTGTGCTGGGATATGACCCGGCGCTCTATTATTCGGGACGTTCTCCCTTGGAGGCGCTGAGCATCGGCGCCCCGATGGATAATGACGATATCGCAGTCCGCTGCAACATTGTGACGATTTCCGAACCGGAGGGCACTTTCTCGGATAAGACCATGATCGACCACAGCGCGGATGAAATCAGTACGGATGAAAGCCGGATCTTGCTAGACGCTGTGGCAAAGGAACTAGGTTCGGATATCTACCGCTTTTATACCGGTACCAGTTACCGACACTGTCTGATCTGGAAAAACGGCCACATAGCCGGACTAACACCGCCCCATGATATTTTAGGCCGGCACATCGGCCCTTATCTTCCCCAGGAAGAGGAACTGCTTAAGATGATGGAAAAAAGCCACCGGCTTTTGACTGCCCACCCCGTCAATGAAAGACGCCGGGAAAAAGGTCTTAATCCGGCCAACTGCTGCTGGTTTTGGGGGGCAGGAACCAAGCCGGCTCTGCCTTCTTTTTTTGAAAAATACCATAAAAAAGGGATGATGGTATCGGCAGTCGATCTGCTAAAGGGAATCGCCGTAGGAACCGGAATGGGCGTGGCTCATGTGGCCGGGGCAAACGGCGGCCTGCACACTGATTATGCCGGCAAGGTGGACGCGGCCGCCCGGGCTCTTTTGCAGGAAGATTACGATTTTGTCTACATCCATATCGAGGCTCCCGATGAAATGTCGCACCAGGGCAGCCTAGAACGCAAGATCCTCGCAATAGAGTATCTGGATCAGCAAGTGATCGCCCCGCTGGTAAAACAGATGCAAGCTTCCGGCCAGCCTTTCCGGCTGCTGGTGCTTCCGGATCACCCGACCCCGCTCAGGCTGCGGACCCATACGTCGGACAGCGTCCCTTATCTTCTTTATGACAGTACCTCTGGTGCCACCTTAGACAGTGCTTGGGACAGTAACCCAGACAGCACCTTGGACAGTAACTTAAGGGAAGGAAGCCGGCATTATAATGAAGAAGAGGCCCAAAAAAGCGGTAATTTTATTGCTCAAGGCCATACTATAATAGATACACTATTTGAGGAGAAAAAGGAAATATGAAAACAGTTGTAAAATTCGGCGGCAGTTCCCTCGCCAGTGCCGAACAGTTCAAAAAAGCTGCTGCCATCATCCATGCCGACGCTGACCGCAAGTATGTCATACCGTCAGCACCGGGCAAGCGGTTTTCCGCGGATACGAAAGTAACCGACATGCTATATGTATGCTATGCCAAAGCAAAAGCAGGAGAAGATTTTACCCGGGAACTGAAACTGATCAGGGAACGGTTTCAGGATATTATTGACGGCTTGGAGATCGAGCTTTCCCTTGATGAAGAATTCAAAAAGATCGAACAGGATTTCAAGAATCACAAGGGAACCAATTATGCCGCCTCCCGTGGGGAATATCTGAACAGCCTGATCATGGCCAGATACCTTGATTATGAGTTTATCGACGCGGCGGAAGTAATCCGCTTTGATGATAAAGGCAATTTTGACCCCGAGACCACCAACGAAATCCTAGGCGCGCGGCTGGAAACTTGGGAGCGGGCCGTAATTCCCGGATTTTATGGCTCATTAGAAAGCGGCAAGGTCAAGACCTTTTCCAGAGGCGGCTCGGATATAACCGGCTCCATTGTCGCCAGGGCGGTTAAAGCCGATGTATATGAGAACTGGACCGATGTATCGGGCTTCCTGATTGCCGACCCCCGTATTATCGACAGCCCGGAAGTGATCGAAACAATCACCTACAGAGAGCTCCGCGAGCTGGCTTACATGGGAGCCAGCGTCCTGCATGAAGAAGCGATATTCCCGGTTCGCCGCGAAGGGATACCGATCAATATCCGCAATACCAATGCGCCGGAGGATAACGGCACCTGGATCGTTGAAAGCACCTGCCAGAAGTCTCGTTATATAATTACCGGCATTGCCGGCAAAAAAGGATTCTGTGCGGTAAATATCGAAAAGGATATGATGAATTCAGAAATCGGCTTTGGGAGAAAGGTGCTGCAAGCTTTTGAGGATCACGGCATTTCCTTTGAACATATGCCGTCGGGGATTGACACGCTGACGGTTTTTGTCCATCAGGATGAGTTCGCCGATAAGGAACAGAAAGTCACGGCCGCGATCCACCGGCTGGCCGGGCCCGATTCCATAGAAATAGAAGGTGACCTAGCACTGATCGCCGTCGTCGGCCGGGGTATGAAGTCGACGCAGGGAACAGCGGGACGGATATTTACGGCCTTGGCTACGGAGCATGTCAACGTGAAGATGATTGATCAAGGTTCCAGCGAGCTGAACATTATCATCGGTGTCGCCAATGAAGATTTTGAAGCGGCGATAAAGGCTATTTATGAGCTTTTTGTGGCATAAATAACTATATTACTCGGTGGTGGCCGACGGTTCGGTTGTCCAAAGGTATTCTAGAAAACTGATAGCATTTTTCGGCTGAAGGGTACTGATTACTACGCCGAAAACAGGCGGCTGGGAATAATCAGGATGATAGCTTCCGGTGCTTTTGATGAAAGCCGCCTCATTAAGAAAGATGCCTACCGGTACAGGATCCTTCATTGCTTCCGGATGCCGGTGGCTCTCTAGGGCAGCGGCCTGCTCGGCCTCTGTCAGCTGCGGCGGGTCTGTCGGAGCCGCATCGCTTTCTGCGGCGATGACCGCCATGTCTACATAGTACAGATGATCGGTATAGGTAGCCAGCTCCGCTTCACTGAGCAGCATCCGCAGGTCGATAAACATCTCGCTTTCCGAATATTGGGTAAAAACATCGGAATCGGAAACAATCACATCCAGATCCCCGGCTTGGGTATAGGCCATGATCTTTTGGAGCGTGCCGATGTCGGTTTGTGAATATGAATTAACTTGTAGAGCCGAACCGGCATCTACGTAGCAGTAATATTGCTCGGTATCCACGCCGATGAAGGCCGCGAAGTCTTCTGACAGGTAATCACTGTCCAGCCCGTAGGCGTTCAGCATCATGGCGTAGAAAACTTGGTCCTTGGCGTTTATGATAGAGGAGACGATGCTGATGACGATTGCGACGCCGCTGATGAGGAGCAGGACATGGATTTTATAGTACTCCCAGAAGTAGGCCAGTTTTTGTTTTGGGCTCATGGTTTTTAGGGCATTGCGCTGCTCTTCTCTGATTTCGGCGGCTACGGACTTGGTTGTTTTTTCGGTCATTTTCTTATCCCTCTGTATTGTAAATGGTGTGGCGGGTATGATATGTAATCATAGCTCTAATTTGGCGTGGTGTCAATATGGGTGTTGCCTAGGGAGGGCATCATGTTACCTAGGAGGTCATCGCCATATTGCCTAGGAGGTCATCGCCATATTACCTAGGGGGTCATCGCCATATTGCCCAGGCATCATCTGCTCCGGTTCCGGCTCCCGAAAATAAGTGCAGCTAAAGTTTCTCACCTTCCACTTCCGACTGCTTTCCGCTACCGGCGTTCAAGCGCCCTCCGTGGCGCGTGAAGCCTTGGCCGGACCTCCGTGTCCGGCCATAGCTAGGTTCTTCTTTTGTGAGAAACTAAGATGCACTAATTTTCTAACGCAAGTCACCGGAGCAGATGATGCCTGGGCAATATGGCGATTCGGTATTCCAACTGGTGGGTTTGAAATCTTGCTTATATGTGCTGATAATAAGGTTGGAGAGGCTATTTACATATCAAGTCAGCATATCGCCGGTCATATAAACATCAAGAATAGGCTAATTTATCCATTTTGCCACAGCATTAATAAAATATAAATACAATACACATATCCCCAAAACCTTCCGGTTGAAATACCGAATCGTCATATGGCCAGGGCATCATCTGCTCAGGTGCCTTGCGGGAGAAAATTAGTGATGCTTAGTTTGCCGCCTAACGAAAGATCAGTGGTGGGCGGCCAAGGATGGCCGACCAAGTCAGCACGCGCCAAGGAGGGCGCTTGCTGACGACACGGAAGCTGCCAATCCTTCGGGCGGGAAATTTAGCATCACTTATTTTCGGGAGCCGGCACCGGAGCAGATGATGCCCTGGCCATATGACGATGACCGCCTTGGGAAAATCAAAAGACTTATATATCTTGATAAATCCCGCAAAATATAATATGATAACTATATCGCCTCAAAAGAATAAACAGTGCCGTTAACAGGAACCCAATCAGTAACCCCATCAGAACCCTGATCCAATAACCATACGGCCAGACAGGAGAAAACACCGTGAATGAAACCTATGTGGAATGCCTAGTAAAGAAAAAACCCAACACCCTGATGAAATTTCTGAAGATCCTGACGATCATGCTGGCGTCATGCTTTGTCCTGCTCGGCATGTCAATATTTTTGCCGGCGCTGATCCTTGGCATCCCTCTGGCTATAGCCGCCTATTTTATCGCTATGAATAGCAGTATTGAATACGAATACCTCTATGTTGACCGGGAACTGACCGTGGACAAGGTGATGAACAAGAGCAAGCGAAAAAGAATTGCCACCTATGAACTGGAACGGATGGAGATACTGGCTCCTGTTAAGTCCCATCGCCTCGACAGTTACAAAAACCGAACCGTCAAGACGGCTAATTATGGAAGCGGGACGGAGCAGCAGCCGGATATCAGATATGCCATGTATTATGAGGGCAATAAGAAAATTATCATAGAACCAAGCCCCGAACTGATCAAAGCGATCCAGATGATCGCTCCTAGGAAAGTATTCAAGGATTAGGATAATTATAGGGAAATCCTAGGGGAATCTGGGAGAAATACTCTTATTCTAACTGCTTGACCAAAACATGATTTCCTGTTACTATGGAAAATAAAAATACGAAATGGAGGAAAGAGTAATGGGCCAGATAATCGGAGAGGGAATTACATTTGACGACGTACTGCTGGTGCCGGGATATTCTTCAGTAGTCGCCAATCAGGTGGATTTGACCACCTGGCTGACCAAGAAGATCAAGCTGAACATACCAATGATGAGCGCGGGGATGGATACCGTTACCGAACACCGGATGGCAATTGCCATGGCTAGGCAGGGAGGTATCGGTATTATTCATAAGAACATGTCCATTGAAGCACAGGCAGAGGAAGCCGATAAAGTAAAGCGTTCAGAAAACGGGGTCATAACCGATCCATTTTCCTTGACTCCCGAGCATACCCTGCTTGATGCCGATGCCCTGATGGCCAAATTCCGCATTTCGGGTGTTCCTGTTACCGAAGGGCGCAAGCTGGTTGGCATCATAACCAACCGCGATCTCAAATTCGAAACCGATTTCACCAAGAAAATCAAAGAATCCATGACCAGTGAAGGCCTGATTACCGCCAAGGAAGGCATTACTTTGGAAGAAGCCAAACAGATTCTTGCCAAGGCACGTAAGGAAAAACTTCCCATTGTCGATAATGATTACAATCTCGTCGGTCTGATTACCATAAAAGATATTGAGAAAAACATAAAATACCCGCTGTCAGCCAAGGATCACAAAGGTCGGCTGCTGTGTGGCGCCGCCGTCGGCATTACCGCTAACGTCTTGGACCGAGTCGGTGCACTGGTGGATGCCAAGGTCGATGTGATCGTCCTGGATTCCGCGCATGGCCATTCGGCCAACGTCATCCGCTGCCTTACGATGATCAAGGAAAAATACCCTGATGTGCAGGTTATTGCCGGCAATGTAGCGACCGGCGCCGGCACCAAGGCACTGATCGAAGCAGGCGCGGATGCGGTTAAAGTCGGTATCGGCCCCGGTTCCATATGTACCACCCGTGTCGTTGCCGGCATCGGCGTCCCACAGATCACTGCCATCATGGATGCTTATGAAGTAGCCAAGAAAAGCGGGATTCCGATTATCGCCGACGGCGGCATCAAGTACTCCGGTGACATGACTAAAGCCATTGCCGCCGGCGGTAACGTCTGCATGATGGGCGGTATCTTTGCCGGCTGTGACGAGAGCCCGGGTACATATGAGCTGTATCAGGGGCGGAAATACAAAGTATACCGGGGCATGGGCTCCCTTTCCGCCATGGAAAGCGGCAGCAAGGACCGTTATTTTCAGACAGAGGCCAAGAAGCTGGTACCGGAAGGTGTGGAGGGAAGGGTTGCTTATAAAGGTACCGTCGAAGATACCGTTTTCCAGCTCTTAGGCGGCTTGCGTTCCGGGATGGGATATTGCGGAACCGCCAGCATCGAAGAACTGAAAGAAAAAGGGAGCTTCATGAAGATTACGGCTGCTTCCCTGAAGGAAAGCCATCCTCATGATATCCAGATTACAAAAGAGGCACCCAACTACAGTGTAGAAGAATAAACGATACACTAACGTATGAGAGGAGTGCAAAAGAGGGAAATGGGAGACTTGAACGTTACAAACAACGTTAACGGTAAAGTTGACAATAAAGTTATTGATCCGCACGAAAATATCCGCAGCTTACTGAATAGGATGCTGGAGCTGGTGGGCAGTGCTGTCTATGTCAAAGATGCCCAGACCGGCGCAATGCTTTACAGTAACGCGCTGATGACGGATATCTTCAAGCCGGGAACGGAGAAAGGCACGCTTTATAAATTCATAACCGAGGAATACCCAGAGCAAAGCGGCACCAGCGAAGTGTTCCACGAATTTGACCAAAGCTGGTATGACCTGAATTACGCTTTGATAAATTGGCTGGACGGCAGAGAGGCTTACCTTTATACCCTATATGACATAACCGAGAAAATGCTTTATCAGAAAAAGGTGGAGCAACATACATATTACGACTTCCTTACCGGTCTCTATAACCGTCTGTGCTGTGAAAGAGACCTTTCTAGGTATATTGATGAAGCGAAAAAAGCAAATGGCGAAGGGATGGTCTTGTTCCTCGACCTGGATGACTTTAAAAACATCAATGAAGGACTGGGGCACCAATACGGCGATATCTTGCTGAAGGCGATTGCCCACAGCCTGCAACGGGTGAGAGGGGTCGAGGACACTTGCTACCGGATGGGCGGCGACGAATTTGTTGTCATTGTTCCGATGGCCAGTTCACACCGGCTGAATGATATTATTTATGACATCAGGGAAGTTTTTTCCCGGCCATGGTATCTGCGGGGAAGCGATTATTATTGTACTATGAGCATGGGTTCGGTCAGGTTTCCGAAAGACGGGGAAAATGTCCACGAGCTGATTAAAAAAGCCGACATCGCCATGTACGAGGCGAAAAAAGGCGGTAAGAACCGGCATGTTAAGTATACCGAAGGCACCGACTCCCAACACGGTAAACGGCTTGACATGGAAAAGAATATGCGTGATGCCACGATAAGCGGCTACCGTGAGTTTGAGATTTATTATCAGCCGATTATTGACCTGCGTAAGGGAGGGACCTGCACCGGGGCAGAAGCGCTGATCCGCTGGAACAGTGCGGAAATGGGTTTTGTGCCGCCTTCGGAGTTCATTCCGCTGGCGGAGTATCTGGGTCTGATCAATCCGATCGGCAACCATGTCCTGATGGAAGCCAGCCGGCGCTGTAAGTATTGGAATGACCATGGCTATCCGGACTATAAGGTCAACGTTAATCTGTCCGTGGTACAGCTCCTGCAGCCGGATATCGTCAAGATCGTTGACAGTGCTATCAAGGAGACGGGCATCAGGCCTGAGAATCTGACTCTGGAAGTGACGGAGAGCCTTGCTATCAATGATATGGAAAGGATGAAAGATATTCTTGGCAGTATCAAGAAGCTGGGCATCAGGATTGCTCTGGATGATTTCGGGACAGGATATTCATCGCTCAATCACATCAGGGAGATTCCGTTTGATGTGATCAAGGTTGACAGGACTTTTATCAAGGATCTGGAGAAGGATGCTTATTCACGTTCTTTTATTAAGATGGTGGTGCAGCTGGCTGAGGAAATTGATGTTAATATCTGTATTGAAGGAGTGGAGACGAAAGAGCAGTATCGGATATTGGCAGATATGAACGTAGGTCTGATTCAGGGGTATTATTTTAGTAAACCGGTACCGGAGAGGGAGTTTGAGAAGAAGTATACGCCGGAGTTGACGTAATAAGCTAATTATTATAGAATAAAACAGTAATGGTTATTGTTTTATCCAGTCTATTTCATCTGGAGAAGGGTAAGGGAAAATATATGGATTCAAACACATTCAGACACTTGTCCTATGGCGTGTATGTCGTTAGTGCATGGGATAAGGAACGGCCTACCGGCTGTACGGCGAACAGTGCTATGCAGGTCACTTCGTCGCCGGCAACCTTGGCTGTCAGTATCAATCATGATAATTATACGAATCAGTGTATTGCCGAAGACGGCAGATTCGCTATCTCTATCTTGTCAGAACAGTCTGACCCTTCCATAATCGGCAATTTTGGCTTTCAGTCAGGAAGGGACGTCAACAAATTTGATAAAGCGGAATACCGGCTCTGCGAAGGGATGCCGGTGATAGCCGATGCCTGTGGCTATATTGTCTGTGAAGTGATCGACAAGATGGAAACAGCTACCCATACGGTCTTCTTGGGAGAAGTAAAAGATGCCGGGATTCTGACCGGCAAAGATGCCATGACTTATGCCTACTACCATAAAGTCATCAAGGGCAGAAGTCCCAAGGCGGCGCCTACTTATCTACCCGATGATGCCGTGGTAGCTGATCAAGCCGTACCTGCCGAAGCCGTACCTGCCGAAGCCGTACCTGCCGAAGCCATACCTGCCGATACTAAGCCATCCGCCGCCGCAGTGTCTGCCCCGGAGATGAAGAAATATGTCTGCCAGGTCTGCGGCTATACTTACGAAGGCGGCGTCCTGCCAGATAGCTATACCTGCCCGGTCTGCGGCGTAGGTGCCGACAGATTCAAAGAAGCATAGAAAATAACTATAAACAGACGGAGGTTGTGAAATGGATTTAAAAGGTAGTAAAACAGAAGCAAATTTAAAGACCGCATTTGCCGGAGAGTCAATGGCAAGAAATAAGTACAGCTATTATGCGTCAAAGGCCAAAAAGGACGGATATGTGCAGATAGCCAGCATCTTTGAGGAGACGGCGGATAATGAGAAGGAGCATGCCAAGATGTGGTATAAGCTGCTAGAAGGCGTCGGCTCCACGGCAGAGAATCTCGAACGGGCCGCTTCGGGAGAGAACGAGGAATGGACGGACATGTATGCCGGCTTTGCAAAAGTGGCGAACGAAGAAGGCTTTACGGAAATCGCCCGGCTTTTTGAGGGTGTTGCGGCTATTGAAAAGGAACATGAAGAAAGGTACCGTAAGCTGCTTGAAAACGTGAAGGGTGATGTGGTATTTTCCAAAGACGGCGGCGTAATCTGGCAGTGCCTGAACTGCGGGCATATCCATGTCGGCCAGAAAGCCCCGGAACTGTGCCCGGTCTGTGCGCATCCGCAGGCTTATTTCGCTGTGAAGGCAGATAATTATTAAGAATGTCTGAGAACTGCTCTGATATGACTTTCTGGAGCAGAGAGCAGATCCCATGACAGTACAAAGCCGTTGACGCATCAGCTAAAACGTCTGCCTGCTAAGATTGGAATTGTGATAGCGTCTATCCATCGTCACGTCTTCGAGAAACCAATCGGGAGGATGAAAAGCTTCGGCTGCTTCCAGGTCGGGGAATTCCACTTCCGCAATGATGAGGGGGGCAAAGGGCGGCGCGAAGATATCCAGTTCAATTAGCAGGCAGGCTTGGCTGACAGCCGCTGAGTTAATGGTATATGGAATCAGATATCTTTTTTTTGATATGACATTCCCGTCCGCTTTCTTAAGAAGATGATAATAGGCTTCTTCGTTGAGGGGCAGGTTGTATTCTTCCCGTGCCAGCAATCCGGCGCCTTTATAAGTAAGATAATAAAGGTCGTCTTCCTTGCGGATCCGGATGACCGGTTCGGTATTTAAGTAAGCTTGCTCAATCAGCCGGTATTGATAGGAAGCTAAAGAGAAGGGGAGTTTTTTGACGGTGAACTTTTTTTCTATTTCCATGCTAACGCTTTTCTCCTAGTTATACCTGACGCTTAAAGTGTTTTTCATTCTTTTCTAAAAAATCAATCAGTCCGCTGATAAACTTAATATCATCTTGCTGGATGGCGTTGACCTTCTGAATGGCGTCGGCATAGTTCTGGTCATTAGACAGCGTCTTTTTCATGAAGTAGAGATATAAGGCCTGCGTACCTGTTAAAACCGGTTTAAGCAGATTCTTTAATTCACTGACGTCCAATAGCCATTTACTTTCTAGATATTCAAGATATAGCTTCAGCAATTTCTTGTGTTCATATATTACGTAGAAGCCTCTGTAATCAATATATTGATCACAAGTGCCTAATGAGATTAAATATTTCTCCAGATAATGATATATATTCACTCCGAAACTATTCTTTAAACTATGAAATTCATCATATTCACAATCAATCCGGTATCCGAAGGAATAGCAGCCGGAAGTTGTTGTGCCGCCCAGATAATCTTTTAACCCCTGTAGGGTATTAGTGACCTTATATGAGTATGCGGCAGAGAGAAGCGGTTTAATTAAAACAATACCATCGACATTACGGAGATCAAATTCGCTCTCCTTCCAGTCGTCGTTATACCCTTTATAAGCCGATGTTATTTCATCGAACGATGCTGTTGCTAAAGTATATTTGCTATAGGCAAAGAAATCGGCAATATTGAATAATTTACTGTCCTTGTCATATCCATATATAAATACATCATGTACATCGTTGTTTTTTTGATAAGTATAAGAAGCTGATAAGTAAAAGCGGTTCAGGTATAAGAAAATATAGTTGCCCTGATCGATGGCATTTATGAAAAAATCAACAAGACCTGTTTTCATCACATCGAACAGTTCCCGGGAAAGACGTTGAGAATGCAGGTGGGGATTGGATCTCCATGGAATAGGTGCAAAAAAATCCACATAACTTCCATCGATATAATCAGGGTGAGTATTGGTATATATATTCATGTAATTTTCAAAAAACCATTCCAAGTAATCCTCATACTGTGACAAACAGGCAAGAAGATTAGCATGGGTCGGATATGAAGTAATAGGCGGATATTGCATATATAATATTTTTTTCATCGGCAGTGAATCCTTTTGTATGGTTATTCATTGATCTTCGAGAGCCTTATTATGCTGTTTATAAGCGCATTTGTTGCTTTTCATTATAACACTTCTAATTTGGCTTGTATATTGGTAATATATTATAAGGTTGAAGAGAATAATTATCTAGTATTACTAGTGTTGCCGTTTATACGGCGATGTTTTTTTACAAAATCCCGAGTTATGCAAGCGCCAAATCGCACGTTTTTAGCGATTTGTGTGCATAAATGTTACTGGGGGATGCCATTTGAGAACAATTTCGGCTAGGGTCTGAACAGTAACCCGGCGAGATGCAAGCGTCAAATATATGTATAGATAAGCTACCCAAATACAGTGAGATATGTTAAAATAATATAGTAACTTAATCAATATCCATACGTCATTACTTGCATTTATAATGAAAAAACCGGAAATAATAAGAAAGGCGTAAAAATGAAAAAAGCAGGTATTTTTTTTGCCGAAGGCTTCGAAGAAATCGAAGCGCTTGCGGTAGTCGATCTGCTGCGAAGAGCGGGGATTGAAACAGATATGATCTCAATAGCGTCAGAAGAAGTGGAAGGTGCCCACGGAATCCGCGTCACCACAGATAAGGTGCTGTCCGAAACAGACTTTGCGGAACTTGATATTATCATCCTTCCCGGCGGCGGGCCAGGAACGGATAATCTGGAAGCATGTGAAGAGCTAATGGAACAATTGGATCTTTTTTATAAAAAAGACAAGCCCATTGCTGCCATATGCGCCGCACCGGGCATACTTGGCCATAGAGGCATGCTGAAAGGCAGAAAGGCATGTTCTTATCCGTCCCGGGAAGAAAGCCTGGAGGGTGCCGAGGTGGTCCGTGATGAGGCGGTGCAGGACGGCAATATCATAACCGGCCGGGGGGCGGGCTGCGCCATACCTTTTGCCCTGTTGATCATAGAATATTTTAAGGGACGGCAGGCTGCCGACGACCTAGCGGCAGAGATCATTTATACCCGCCGTCATAGCATATGATCCTGTGCTCCGGCGCAGCTTTTGGAACAAGATAACGGAGGATGAGGATGAATATTTTATTTTTTCTTACGCCTAAAAAGGAAGTCGCTTATCTTTACGATACCGATTCCCTGCGACAGGCTCTCGAAAAAATGGAGAGCCGCAAGTTTACGGCCATACCCATTATCGGTAAGAAGACCGGCAAGTACATCGGAACCTTGACAGAGGGTGACCTGCTCTGGGAGATTAAGAAAAGGGATCTGCCTTCCTTGAAAGACACGGAATCCATTTCCGTCATGGATATAACCCGCAAATACGACAATCAGCCTACTGATGCGGATGCCAAGATGGAAGACCTGATCAACCTGGCAATGAACCAGAACTTTGTGCCCGTGATCGATGGAGGTAAACGCTTTATCGGCCTAGTGACCAGAAAAGATATTATCCAATATTTGGCAGAAGGTAAAAAACAGGCTAAGGCCAAATAGTAAAACTTACCATCATAATTATTTTGCCACCGTTTATACTATGAACAAGATAAGTGATGAAAGAACGTTTTGATTGAGCAAGATAACCGGTCTACATAGACGGCATCTAATTCAAGATAAGCGATTCGGACAAAGCTTATCTTGAAGGATAGATGATTGCAGATATACTCAAGCAATCCAAAATAATAACGGAGGTGAATGAAATGGCAAGCAGCAAGTCTAACAGTTCAGTAGTTCCTGAAGCCAAGGATGCTATGAATCGTTTTAAAACAGAAGTTGCTTCGGAACTTGGTGTTAACCTGAAAGCCGGATACAATGGCGATTTAACATCTAAGGAAGCCGGTTCTATCGGTGGAGAGATGGTTCGAAGAATGATCAAGAAGCAAGAAGAATCTATGAAATAACAAGATGAAGTAATAAGTAATTGCCACAGATGGAGCAGACAATGAGCAATCGAGCAAAGCAGCGATAAGCAGCTTAAATGGACAGTTTGCAAGAACGGTTCAGCAGGAATTGCGCAATGCGACAATAGTAGCAATGAGAGAATGATCAATAATCAGTAGTGAAACACCCCGCCTGCAAGCAGACGGGGTGTTTTATTCTATAGGAAAGTGCCGTCCGCAGTTCGTAACCATTTCGGTTGTCGGGAATAATAATAAGTAAAGTTTGGTTGCGGTTACTCCAAAAAATACTGGTATTTTGTGCTATGATATGCTATAATCGTAAAATGGCTGGGGTCTGGATGCTGAATGGGCGGACACAAAGACACGCCGGATACATGCGTATGTTCAGGCGGCCAGACATAGCACAAGGAGGATATAAGGATGAGTTTACAGGTTGAAAAACTGGAAAAAAACATGGCGAAGCTGACCATTGAAGTTCCCGCAAAAGAGCTGGACAAAGCGATTGAGAAGGCTTACCAGAAACAGAAGGGACAGATCAGCATGCCCGGTTTTCGCAAGGGCAAGGTTCCCCGCCCGATGATAGAGAAAATGTACGGTAAGGAAATCTTTTATGAAGAGGCGGCCAATGATCTGATTCCCCAAGCTTACGAGGAGGCTCTGGAGGATTGTACGGAAGAGATCGTTTCATCGCCAAAGATTGAAGTCAGCCGTATTGAGGCCGGTGAGCCGTTTGTCTTTACGGCAGTCGTGGCCCTGAAGCCGGCAGTGAAGCTGGGTAAATACAAGGGCGTTAAAATTGCTAAAATAGAAAATACCGTTACCGAAGAGGAAGTGACAGAGGCCATTAATAAGGAAAGAGAAGCCAACGCCAGAAATATCGCGGTGGAAGACCGGCCGGTCAAAGACGGCGACATGACGGTGATCGACTTTGAGGGCTTTGTGGACGACGTGGCTTTTGAAGGCGGCAAAGGTGAAGATTATGCGCTGACCATAGGTTCGGGAACCTTTATTCCAGGTTTTGAAGAGCAGCTTATCGGAGCTAAGATCGGTGAGGAAACCGAAGTGAACGTGACTTTTCCTGAACAGTATCAGGCGGAGGAACTGGCCGGAAAGGCGGCGGTGTTCCGTTGCACGGTCAAAGAAATCAAGGAAAAGGCACTGCCGGAGCTGGACGACGAGTTTGCCGGAGAAGTTTCCGAGTTTGATACTCTTGCCGAATATAAAGCGGATGTATTGGATAAACTTACCAAAGAAAGAGAAAAATCCAACAAAGAAGCAAAGGAGGAGGCGGTTATTGATGCTATTATTGCCGATTCCGAGATGGATATCCCCGATGCCATGACAGAGACCCAGCAGCGTCAGATGGTAGAGGAGTTCGCGCAGAGGATCCAGATGCAGGGCCTTAACTTGGAGCAGTACTATCAGTTTACCGGTGGCAGTTATGAGCAGCTGATCGAGCAGGTCAGACCGCAGGCCGATAAGAGGATCCGCTCCCGGCTGGTGCTGGAGGCAGTCGTTACCGCCGAGAAGATTACGGCTAATGAGGAAGAATATGAGGAAGAGATTGCTAAGATGGCCGAAGCCTATCGCATGGAGGCGGATAAAGTAAAGGAAATGCTAGGCGAGCAGGGGAAAAAGCAGGTCATGGAAGATGTCGCCATTAAGAAAGCGGTAGATTTTGTAATTGAGAATGCTAAGGAAAAATAGGTATTCCGGCAGCGTGATAGGATGCCGGTAATCAGTTAAGACAGGAGGATGTATATGAGTTTAGTGCCGATAGTTGTAGAACAGACCAGCAGGGGGGAGCGTTCCTATGATATTTATTCCCGTCTTTTAAAAGACCGGATCATCTTTCTAGGGGAAGATGTCAATGAAGTGACGGCAAGCCTGATAGTTGCCCAGATGCTTTTTCTGGAAGCAGAAGATCCGGAAAAGGATATCGAATTCTATATAAACAGCCCCGGCGGTTCGGTTACGGCGGGGATGGCGATATATGATACGATGAATTACGTTAAATGCGATGTTGCGACTATATGTACCGGCATGGCGGCCAGCATGGGTGCCTTTTTACTGGCTGGCGGGACCAAGGGCAAGCGGATGGCTCTTCCCAATGCAGAAATCATGATTCATCAGCCTCTGGGAGGCGCTCAGGGCCAGGCAACGGAGATTGAGATTGCTGCCAAGCATATTTTGTATACTAAACAAAAATTAAACCGTATATTAGCGGAAAATACTGGCAAAGATATTGAATTAGTTACTGCCGATACCGAGCGGGACAACTGGAAGACGGCTCAAGAGGCAGTAGAGTACGGCTTGATTGACAAGATCGTGGTCAGCCGTAAAGAAAGCGCCATCAAATAGCGCTTAATGATATACCATGACATACCATTATAGAAAGGTTATGTAAATGAGAAATACAGACAATGTAAGATGTTCTTTCTGCAATAAGACCCAGGATCAGGTCCGCAAGCTGATTGCCGGCCCGGCCGGTGTCTATATCTGCGATGAGTGCGTGGAAATCTGCGCCGACATAGTCGAAGAAGAATATGAGGATATCGAAGATTCGATCAGCGGTGAGCTGGATATCAATCTTCTGAAGCCGATGGAAATCAAGGATTTTCTGGATGAATATGTAATCGGTCAGGAAGAAGCGAAGAAAGTCTTGGCGGTGTCGGTTTATAACCATTATAAACGGATAACTGCGCCAAAGGAAAAAGATGATATTGAGCTCCAGAAAAGCAATATCATCATGGTAGGGCCGACCGGATCTGGCAAGACCTACTTGGCGCAGACCTTGGCCAAGATCATCAACGTACCTTTTGCGATAGCGGATGCTACCACCCTGACCGAGGCCGGTTACGTCGGTGAGGATGTGGAAAACATCCTTTTGAAGCTGATTCAGGCAGCTGATTATGATGTGGAACGGACCCAGCTAGGGATCATATATATTGATGAAATTGATAAAATCACCAAAAAGAGCGAGAATGTGTCCATTACTAGGGATGTTTCCGGCGAGGGTGTCCAGCAGGCACTTCTTAAGATCATCGAGGGAACGGTAGCCAGTGTCCCGCCTCAGGGAGGCAGGAAGCATCCTCATCAGGAGCTGATCCAGATCGATACTTCCAACATCCTATTTATATGTGGCGGTGCTTTTGACGGCTTAGAGAAAATCGTCGAATCCCGGCTGAATAAAAATTCTATCGGCTTTAACGCACATGTAACGAGCAAGAACAGCATGGAGATGGGAGAACTGTTAAACGAGGTGATTCCGCAGGATCTGGTCAAATATGGCCTGATTCCGGAATTCGTCGGCCGGGTTCCGATCAATGTCTCGCTGCACGGACTGGATCAGGATGCCTTGATCCGTATTTTAAAGGAACCCAAGAATGCCCTGATCAAGCAGTATAAGCGGCTGTTTGAGCTGGATGAAGTCAAGCTGACATTTGAAAATGACGCTATCTTGGCGATTGCACAGAAAGCCTTTGAAAGGAAGACAGGAGCCAGAGGCTTGCGTTCTATTATGGAAAAATCCATGATGGATGTGATGTATCACATCCCTTCTGATGACAGTATATCGGAATGTGTCATAACCAAAGGATCAATCGACGGAACCAGCAAACCCCTGATCATCCATCGGGAGGCGATGCGGAAAGCTAAATAGCCGCGGTAGTTTCCAATTGGGCATAGTTATTTACCGAGCATTTATTCTTGTAGGAATCAATTTCCTATAAAGCAAAAAGGCTGTTGCATGATTCCAGAACGGGTGGCGGCAGCCTTTTTAACTCTAGGGGACAATATGATGAATGTGATTACGACAAATCGGATCTTACCGGCGGTCGCCCTGAGGGGAATGACGGTACTGCCGGGAACGATCATCCATTTTGATTTAAATCGCAAGAAATCCATTTTAGCTGTTGAAAAAGCGATGATGACAGGCCAACGGATTTTCCTAGTCATGCAGAAAAATGATGAAAATGCCGATCCCGGCTATGCTATGCTGCATATGGCGGGTACGATGGCTCTGATCAGGCAGGTGACCAAACTGCCGGGGAACATCATCAGAGTGCTGGTCGAAGGGATCAGCAGGGCGGTGCTGGTCTCCATAAATGAAGAAGTGGATGCTTATCTGGAAGCTACGATCAGCGAAGTAGATGAAGAACAGGATCTGGATGAAGTGGAAGAGGAAGCCATGCTGCGCCACAGCCGGGAACTGGTTGACCAATACTGTTCCTTCTCCCCGCAGATGAACAACAGCGTGGCCGGCCGTTATCAGCACGTCGGCCGCTTGGGCGAGTTTATTGACCGTATCAGTATGAATATCCCCATCGGCAATGATAATAAGCAGAAACTGCTGGAGACGTTTTCCGTCAAAAAGCGGTATGAGATATTTTCCGGTGTCCTCATCAATGAGATCGAAGTATTGCAGGTAAAGGGCGAGCTGGCCGCTAAGATAAAGGAAAAGGTCGATAAGAATCAAAGGGAATATCTGCTGCGTGAGCAGATGCACGTCATCCGTGAGGAACTGGGGGAGGATGCCTTTTCCGAAGCCGACCAGTTTAGCAAGGCACTAGGCGAGCTGAAGGCAGATAAAGTAGTAAAGGAAAAAATCGCCAAACAGATCAAGCGCTTTAAAAGCTTGGCGGGAAGTAGCTCGGAAAGCGCGGTCGAGCGAGCCTACATAGAGACGTTACTGGAACTGCCATGGAACAAGTCCACTAGGGATAATAAGGATCTGGACCGGGCAGAATTCATCCTGAACCGTGACCATTACGGGCTAAAACAGGTCAAGGAGCGAATCCTGGAGTTCCTTGCCGTGCGGCAGCTGACGAAAAGCGGCGAAAGCCCGATACTCTGTCTGGTCGGCCCGCCCGGTACCGGGAAAACCTCCATCGCCCGCAGCATTGCCGAGGCTTTAGAGAGAAAATATGTCCGGATCTGCCTAGGCGGTGTGCGCGACGAGGCGGAGATCCGGGGGCACCGCAAAACCTATGTGGGTGCCATGCCAGGAAGGATTGCGGCCGGCCTCAGACAGGCGGGAGTCCGCAATCCGCTGATACTTCTGGATGAAATTGATAAAGTGAGCAACGACTATAAGGGCGATACATTCTCTGCTTTGCTAGAGGTCCTTGACGGCGAACAGAATGTCCGGTTTCGGGATCACTATATTGAGATTCCCCTTGACTTATCCCCGGTCCTGTTCATCGCCACTGCCAATACGATGACGACGATCCCGCGTCCCTTGCTTGACCGGATGGAAGTCATCGAAGTCAACAGCTATACGGCCAATGAGAAATTTCATATTGCCAAAGAACATCTGGTAGATAAACAGTTTGCTAAAAACGGTATAAAAAAAGGGATGCTGACTATTAGCGACGGTGCTTTGAAAAAGATGATCGCCGGCTATACCAAGGAAGCCGGTGTCCGTGAGCTGGAAAGAAAGATCCGCGCCGTATGCCGTAAGGCGGCCAGAGAAATCGTCAGGATGCGCCGGTCGGGACAAGAGCCCGCCCTCAAGGTTACCGGCAGCAACCTCGAAGATTACTTGAAGAAACCGCGATACACCCAGGAAAAGGCCAGGGAAACCAATGAAGTCGGCATCGTCATGGGACTGGCATGGACTAGTGTGGGCGGTGCCACCTTGGAGATAGAAGTCAACGTGATGCCCGGCAAGGGTAAGATTGACCTGACTGGTCAAATGGGCGATGTCATGAAGGAATCGGCACGGACGGCTCTCAGTTATGTCCGTTCCGTCAGTGACCGTTATCAGCTTCCGGAAGAACTCTTTCAGAAGAAGGATTTCCACATCCATATACCGGAAGGAGCCGTACCCAAGGACGGCCCTTCAGCGGGGATTACCATGGCAACGGCATTACTGTCAGCGGTTACGGAGATACCGGTAAGGTCGGAGGTCGCGATGACCGGTGAAGTCACTTTGCGGGGGCGGGTGCTGTCGATCGGTGGCTTGAAAGAAAAGCTGCTGGCAGCCAAGATGGCAGATGTCATGACCGTCCTAGTGCCGGCCGACAATAAAAAGGATGTTCAGGATATCGACGAGGAGATCCGGGACGGTCTGCGGATCTACTATGTAAAGACGATGGAAGATGTGCTGCACCACGCTTTGACGCAACAGTGAAGATCCCAATTATTAACACAATCAAAATAGGTAACAAATATCAGTATGGAGGAGCCCGACTATGGTCATCAAGCATGTGAACCTGGAAACAGTGTGCGGAATCACCAGCAAGATACCGGATAATCCTTATCCCGAATTTGCCTTTGCCGGAAAGAGCAACGTCGGAAAGTCTTCGCTGATCAACGGGCTGATGAACCGTAAGTCACTGGCACGGACCAGTTCGCAGCCAGGAAAGACCCAGACGATCAATTATTATAACATCAACGGCGAACTGTATTTCGTGGATCTGCCGGGTTACGGTTATGCCAGTGCCGGCAAAGAGGTTAAGGCTCAGTGGGGCAAAATGGTGGAGCGCTATCTGCGTATTTCCCGGCAGCTGAAAGCAGTGCTGCTGCTGATTGATATCCGCCACGAGCCGTCCGCCAATGACCGCCAGATGTACGATTGGATCACGGCACAAGGGTATAGGCCGGTCATTATCGCAACCAAAGCGGATAAGATTAACCGCAGCCAGATACAAAAGCACATCAAGATGATAAAAGCAGGCCTTCGTGCCTCAGAAAACACGGCCGTGATTCCCTATTCAGCTCTGTCAAAGCAAGGCCGGGAAGAAATCTATACGCTGCTGGAAGGTTTTATGGAAAAAAATGAATTACCTATTTAAAATAATTTTTAAACTGTAATCATTATAATTGTGAAACAAGAGTCCTTATATCAATATCAAAGGAGGGGAAAATATGGGTGCTTTTTGGAAACGAATCGAAATATATTGTAAAGCGGTGGTGAACTTACTGGTTTTTATTGTTACCGTCCTAGCGGTACTGTTTTTGCTGCCATATCTGCTGCGTTTTTTTATGCCGTTCGTTATCGGCGCGGTTATTGCCTGGATATCCGGCCCGCTGGTGCGGTTTTTTGAGAAGAAGCTGAAGGTACGCCGCAAGATGGGGACGGCAATGGTTATCATTACCGTCATTGCCATAGTGGTCATATTAGGATATCTTCTGGTGGCATGGATTGTGGATCAGGCCGTCGGGTTTCTTTCCGACTGGCCACAGATGTGGGAAAGCATCCAGCGTGAACTGGAGGCTCTGGGTGCCCGGATCACTCAGCTCATCAATTACCTTCCGGAAGATATGAGAAAAACCTTGTTACTGTCGGAAGAGAACCTGAGCGTTCAGCTGGGGGACATGGTTTCAGGCATCAGCCTGCCAACTTTTGAAGCAGTGGGCCGTTTTGCCATGAACCTTCCGACGATTATCGTAAGCATCGTTATGTGCCTGCTTTCCGCTTATTTTTTTATTTCGGACCGGGAATTCGTCAGTACCAGGATACCCAAATATCTGCCCAAAGGGCTGGCGGTCAAGTGGCGGCTGATCTTAAACAGCATCAAGCGATCCGTCGGCGGTTATTTCAAAGCGCAGCTTAAGATAGAATGTTGGGTATATCTGCTGATGGTGGTAGGGTTTTTTATCTTGGATCTGGATTATGCTTTTTTTATCGCTTTCGGTATTGCCCTTCTGGATTTTTTCCCTATTTTTGGCACCGGTACAGTGCTGATACCCTGGGCATTAATCAAATTCGTCAACAGTGACTATTTTGCCTTTGCCGGCCTGTTGATCATCTGGGGCGTGGGGCAACTGGTGCGGCAGATCATCCAGCCAAAGATCATGGGAGATACGATCGGCGTCCATCCGATTCCGACCTTGTTTTTGCTCTATGTCGGCTTCCGGGTGGCCGGAGTCATGGGCATGATCGCTGCTTTGCCGATCGGCATTATTCTGCTGAACCTCTATCAGGCCGGTGCTTTTGACACCACCCAGAAAAGCCTGCGCATCCTGATGTACGGACTCAAGCGGTTCCGTAGCCTTGAACCGGAACAACTGGATAAGAAAAGTTAATATACTTAACCTCAACGGACTTACACAAGGAGAATAACGTTTGCGAAATATAAAAATCACGCTGCAGTATGAAGGAACCCGTTATCAGGGCTGGCAGCGACAGGACAGCACGGATAATACCTTGCAAGGCAAGCTGGAGGCTCTGCTGGGCAAGATGTGCGGCACCCGTATCGAAGTACAGGGAGCCGGGCGCACCGATGCCGGGGTTCATGCCCTTGCCCAGATCGCCAATTTCAAACTGCCCGACAGCGAAGAACGGAAACCGGAAGAGATCCTAGCCTATATGAACCAGTATCTTCCAGACGACATCGCGGTCATAGACGCCACCGAGGTAGCGGAACGGTTTCACAGCCGTCTCAACGCCAAAGGCAAGACTTACCATTATCGGATCCTTAACAGTAGCGTCCCACATGTCTTCTTACGCCGCTATGCCTTTACAGTGACGACCGGGCTGGATGTCGAAGCTATGCGGGAAGCTGCCGCTTTTCTATGCGGTACGCATGATTTCAGTGCTTTTACTTCCCATCGAAAAAGTAAAAACCCCAATAAAAAGTCCAATGTCCGGACGATATACAGCATAGACCTTGAAAAAATTGATAATGATATCTTACTAAAGTTTCACGGAAACGGCTTTCTTTATCACATGATACGCATCATTACGGGGACACTAATAGAAGCCGGAATGGGAAAAATAAAACCCGCAGACGTAGGAACGATTCTTGCTTCCGGCCAAAGGGAAGAAGCGGGTATGCTAGTGCCTGCCAAAGGACTTACTTTAGTGGAGGTTCATTACAGTGAAGAAGGTAGGATCACCTGAGAATCAGTATATCGCGAATCCGTTCCCGGAAGCCGGGTTGCCAGAAGCAAGGTTTTCGGCTTCCAGATTGGCGAGGGCGATTTTGGGACTATATTTATTACTCTTGATCAGGGTAATCGTCTTTAAGTATCCGCTGGAGCAGATGCAGGCGATCGTCAGTGGCTGGAGCAAGGAAGTGATCTGGCAGGGGATGCATACGGCCAATTTCACCTTGTTCAGGACCATCAGGATGTATATTCGTTATGCTGACCGCCTGAACAGTTTTGAGAATCTAGTTGGAAATATCGTGGCTTTTGTGCCGTTTGGGTTTTTCCTGCCGCAGGTTATCCGGAAGGGGAGGAGATTCTGGGTGATGTTGCTTAATGCTTTTGTGTTTGTGGTTGGGATTGAGGTTTTTCAGCTGCTTAGTGCTTTTGGGGCTTTTGATGTGGATGATATTCTGCTGAACTGCTTTGGGGCGGTGATTGGGTGGGGAGGGGCTTGTGTCATTGATTGTTATCGATTGTCATCGCCATATTGCCCAGCAAATCATCGGCGCCGGTGACGGCTCCCGAAAATAAGTGTAGCTAAGCTCCTCACACCTCAGTTCTGGCGGCTCCCGTTACCGGCGTTCAAGCGCCATCCATGGCGCGTGAAGCCTTGGTCGGACATCCATGTCCGACCATAGCTAGGCTTATCTTACGTGAGGAACTAAGCTACACTAATTTTCTAACGCAAGTCTCCGGCGCCGATGATTTGCTGGGCAATATGGCGATTCGGTATTCCAACTGGTAGGTAAGAAAAGCTTACGTATATACATATAGAAAAACT
>DBDG01000078.1:0-18494 GCA_002293475.1 Lachnospiraceae bacterium UBA938 | reverse complement strand
CTGAAAGGAGCTTTAACGTGAAATTGGATATTTTTGAGGGGGGTGTCAGTTCACAGCCGCATGTCCTGATAGTGGACGACATGGAAATCAATGTTGAGATACTAACTGACATCATCAAAGAGCTGGGATACATACCATTACCTGCCGGAAATGCTGAGAAAGCCCTGTCGATCGTCCGTCAGGTTCTGCCTCAGCTAATATTGCTGGATGTCTCTATGCCCGATGTTGATGGCTATGAGTTTTGTGCTCTGTTAAAACGCAATCCTGTTACCAGGGATATTCCGGTTATTTTTATTTCTGCAATGAACTCCATGGAGGACAAGCTGAAGGGCCTTGAGCTGGGAGCAACGGACTTTATTACTAAGCCTTTTGAAGCTACCGAGGTAACCATGCGGGTTAAAAATCAAATGGAAAACTACCGGATGAAACAGGAACTGGAGACTTTTAATCATCGTCTGCATAAGATGCTGACTGAACAGGCCCGTAAAAGCGAGGACGAAAAGCAGGAAATATTATCATCACTTGCCCAGCTAATTGCCGAAAAATGCGGTGAGTCACCTAGGCATCTGGAGAATATCAGCTACAACAGCCGCATCCTGACACAGAGTCTGCAGCTTTTGCCTGCTTATGAAACGAAGATCACCGAAGACTTCATCTATATCATGGAAGCTGCTTCCAAACTGCATGACATCGGCCGCCTGTGGGATGACCCCGCCGCCCCAGCCGATCCTTTGCTGCATACGGAGGCCGGCGCCGCGGTCCTTAAGTCTTTGCTTCATAGCGAACAGCCGGGCGAATTCATGGAAACTGCCCTCGCCATTATCCGCTTCCATCACACAGACTGGCAGGAAGCCCAGGATAAGATCCCCTTAGCAGCTAGAATCGTCCGCATAACCGATGATTTTGACCGGTTTATTACCGCTTCCGAAAGCCAAGACCCTCTTGCCGAATCCATACAGAAAATAAAAGCCGGCAGTGCCACCGCATACGACCCGCGCTTAACCGAAATTTTCCTCAAAATACACCGACAGCTACACATTTGAATCATACAAGTGAAATTTTTAAGCTAAAGATATAGATAACAAGACATTATTCTGCTATACTGTAGACAAATTCTAACCTACCAGTTGGTAATACCGAATCGTCAGATGGCATCACCAATTAGCTGCGCAGGTGACTTTCGGGAGAAAATTAGTACTTCTTAGTTTTTTGCTGAAAAGCCTAGTGATGGGCGGCCATGGATGGCCGCACAAGCCATCACGCGCCATGGATGGCGCTTGATGGCGGCACGGGAGCAGCCAACGCCTTGGGTGAAAAACTTAGAAGTACTTATTTTCGTACGATGGAACCGGCGCAGCTAATTGGTGATGCCATCTGACGATGACTGTAAATCACCACCTGACAGCCAATGACTGTAAATCACCACCTGACAGCCAATGACTGTAAATCACCATCCAATGCCCGACATCAATAAAGACAACATGGAGGCAACATGAAAAAAATCCGAGTTTTAGTAGTAGACGATTCCTTCGTCATCCGCAACGTTCTAGAGCAAAGCCTTAATTCCGACCCTGACCTCGAAGTCATTGCCACAGCCTGCAATGCCTACGAAGCAAGAGACCTGATCGTGAAATTGAGGCCCGATGTCATGACCTTGGACATCGAAATGCCCAGAATGAACGGCCTTGACTTCTTGCGCAGGCTGATGCCCCAATATCCTATGCCGGTTGTGGTGGTCAGTTCCCTAGACGACCGTGTGTTCGATGCCATGGAGGCCGGAGCGGTTGATTTCGTACATAAGCCTGCCGGCCTGACCAGAAGCCAGCTTGCCGAATTCATGTGTCAGGAACTGAATGAAAAGGTGAAAGTCGCTTGTACTGCCAAGTTACATGACCGCAAGAAAAAGGAAGCTCCTGTCGTCCGAGCCGACCCAAGCAGACTGAAGGGAAGCAATGAAACCAAACTGATTGCCATAGGCGCTTCGACTGGCGGCACTGAAGCGGTCCGCGATATCCTGACCCAGCTCGGTACGGACATCCCCGGCGTAGTCGTCGTCCAGCATATGCCGGCCGGCTTTACGGCCATGTTCGCCGAAAGGATGAATAACCAATGCCAGGTGGCGGTTAAGGAAGCCAAGACCGGAGATAAAATAAAACAGGGACAAGTCCTGCTGGCACCCGGCGACAAGCAGATGCGTGTGGTAAAAGAAAAAGACGGCTTCTATGTGGAGTGCAAATTCGGAGAACGTGTAAGCGGTCATTGCCCTTCCGTTAATGTACTATTTAATTCCGTTGCTCAGACGGCGAAGGATAAAGCGGTCGGCGTCATCCTGACCGGGATGGGGGCAGACGGGGCGGAAGGTCTTCTGGAGATGCACCGGCAGGGCGCGATAACTATCGGACAGGATGAAGTCAGCAGTGCTGTTTATGGGATGCCAAAAGTGGCCTATGAGATCGGCGCCGTGACCTATCAGGTCGGACTCCCGAACATCACCAGAAAAATCTATAGTGTCTTAGACAGCAGAAAATAAAGCGTACCGTTTTCGGGGTGACACATTATGGTTAAAAGTACCGGACTGAATTAAGTCCGCAACACATACAGATGGGAGTGAATATGAGGATTCTAATTGCTGAGGATGATTTTTCCAGTAGGAAATTTATGAAGAAATATCTGGATGCTTTCGGAGACTGTGATATCACTGTCGATGGAGAAGAGGCAGTGGAAGCGTTTCAGATGGCTTTGGAGGAAGAGGAGCCCTATGAACTGATTTGCCTAGATATTATGATGCCCGTTCTGGACGGATATCAGGTGCTGAAGGCTATCCGGGATATTGAAAAAGAGCAGAACCGGACCGGGCAAAAGGCCGTAAAAATCATTATGACTTCCGCTTTGAATGTCGAGCGCAACATCAAGAAAGCATTTGAAATGGGCTGCACGGTTTACTGTGCGAAACCCATTGATTTTGAGAAGTTTGAAGAGGTTCTAAAAAAAATAGGGGTGATATAAGTTGCAGTCGTATATCGGAGTGGAAGATAATTTTCTGTTAGAAAACGGTTACCTAGCGGCCAGGCTGGAAGAAATCGTCTTGGCGGCCGATGCGTCCCGCCGTTTTACGGAAGACAATATTAATGAAATGTTTCGTATTATGCACACCATAAAAAGCTCTGCCGGTATTATGATGGTTGATAACATTAGTATTTTGTCACATAAGCTGGAGGATGTGTTTTATTGTCTGCGGGAAACCTATCCCGAGTCGATCCCCCATGACGATCTGGTCGAAGCTATCCTGAAGACCGCGGATTTTATTACGGCTGAGCTGGTGAAAATCCAGTCCGGTACCAAAGCAACGGGGGACGTGACGGAGATCATGGCCTATCTGGATCGCCTGCTGGCCATAATAAAGGCGGCGATCCGCCGTGAAGGGGAAGAGCCGCTTCCGGAAAACCGTTATACGGTTCCTGAACAGTTCTATGTGGCGCCGAAAGCCGATGAGGTGAAAAAGTACTACCGTATCGGCATCTACTATCGAATGGGAACCGAGATGAGCAATATCCGGGCCTATACGGCAGTGTTTGCGCTAAAGGATGTTGCGGAGGAAATGATCTATACACCGGAAGATATAGATACCGATCACGAAACAGCCGGAACCATTATGCGGGAAGGTTTCCATATCCAGCTTCAGACCAGATGTGCGAAACAAGTGATTATCGACTTGGTGGAAGACAGTTCCGGTGTGAAAGATGTCACGGTTCAGGACAGCTCGGTTGAGGAATTTTTGCTGGGGTTTCCCGAGCAGGAACATGATCCCGATGCCTTGGTCATCCGCTTGGACGATGACTGGAAGAGGGAAAAGGAAGAAGATGAACTGGTACCTGGCGCCTATGTCATCCAGAAAGGTGCGGGAAAAGGCAAGACCCTTAAGGGCAACCGTTCCCGTCTGAACGCTTCACAGGACATGATCAGTATTCCCCTGAAAAAACTGGATGATCTCGCTGTCTTGGCCGGGAAACTGAAAACCTGCCGCAAACCGGAGGAGATGACCGAACTGATTGGTCAGATTCAGGGTGCTGTACTGTCGATGCGTAAAGTCGCTATGAAGGGTATCTTTCATAAGATGTACCGAGCCGTCTACGACATCAGCCGTAAACTTAACAAAGTTGTCGAATTTGAAGCAATCGGGGAAAATATTGAGATTGACCGCAACGTAGCCACATTGGTATCAGATGCGCTGATGCATATCCTGCGCAATGCCGTTGACCATGGGATAGAAAGCAAGCGGGAAAGACTGGATCAAGGCAAGACCGCCAAAGGCAATATCGTTCTCGAGGCCGGTTTCCGCCAAAATGAAATCTATATCAGCGTCACTGATGACGGCAGGGGGCTGGATGCCGAACGGATCTTTGAAGTTGCCGTTAAGCAGGGGCTGATTGCAGGGAAAGCCCGGCCGGATTTTGACGACAAAGACCTTTATCAGCTGATCATGAACCCCGGTTTTTCCACTAGGCCTCAGGTCACCGAGTATTCGGGACGGGGGGTCGGGCTGGATGTCGTGACCCGGAACCTTGCGGCGCTGGGCGGCAGCGTAGAGGTTGATTCTATGCCGGGTGAAGGAACTGTAGTTATTTTGCGCATGCCACAATGACGGATCATAGTGAACAATTAATGTTATTAATTAATGTTATTGCAGACAATATATGGGAGCCTAAATGAATCATACAAATATGAATTGCGTTAATTTGAATCACTCAAATCGAAACCATACAAACCCGAATTATCTAAATCGGAATCATTCAAAAGGGAATCATTATATTATAATGTTTACAATTGGGTTTTTACTGGTAGGATTGCTGGGAGTCTCCGGATGTGGCGGTTTCGGAGCCAATACCGCCAACATCGATGCCGGTATGACCGCGGTCGAGGCTCTGGACTATGACGGGGCGCTGGCATGCTTTGCCGATGCGGCGGCGGCCGGCGAGGATGAACGCCTTTTATACCGCGGTATTGGTTTGAGCCACATGGGAAAGACCGAGTATAGTGAAGCCATTACGGCTTTTCAGGCGGCTCTTTCCCATAGCAACGGGATACCGGACAATATTGACTATGACATCAATTATTACATGGCGGTGGCCTATTATAAGACCGGCCAGAAGGCTGAAGCGGTAGCGGCCTATGACGCTATCCTGGCCTTGCGGGAAGATGACGGGGATGCCTATTATCTGCGCGGCGCCATTCAGGCTGAACAAGGTAACCTGGAAGCGGCCAAGGCTGATTTTGACAAGACGCTTTCCTTGGACAAGAATACCGACCGGCTGATTGAGATTTACGGCATCCTGAACGATAACGGCTATAAAGAGGTCGGCCAGGAGTACCTTCATGCGGCCATGGATGATACCAATAAAATGACAGAATACGAAAAAGGGCGGATCTGCTATTACCTAGGTAATTATGAGGATGCCAAGACCTATCTGGAGGAAGCTAGGGATGAAAGCTATGAGGCGGTTCTGTTCCTGGGAAGGACCTACGAGGCACTGGGAGACAATAATTATGCCATAAGCGTTTATAATGCCTATCTAGAAGCGGGCAATGAATCCCCGCATGTCTATAATCAGCTGGGCATCTGCAAGCTTAAACTTAAGGAATACGATGCTGCCCTAGCAGCCTTTCAGGCCGGCATGAAGATAGAAGAAAATCCTATCCTGCAGACCTTGCGTTTTAACGAAATCATCACCTATGAATATCTTGGCGAATATAAAAAAGCCAGTGTGCTGATGGCCGGATATCTGCAGACCTATCCGGACGACGCGCTGGCGGCCAGGGAAAATATTTTTCTGGAGACCAGATAAGAGTCATGATGTTGAGGCATGAGAAAACGCAATTAGCCACAATATATCTTAGTCACGACCCGATATCCATACAACATATTGTGTTTTATCTTGACATATAGATAACAAGGTGGTAAACTTTAATCAGTCGGTTTTTTGCCTTATTATGTAAACTGGCCACAAAGCGGCAGTATTGACACTGGCCGGACGGCCGTTCTGCGGAAAGCTCCGCTTTCATGATTATGAGGTCTGGGAGGAAGGTAATGTTTCAGGTAGTAAAGAGAGACGGGGAAGTAGCGGTTTTTACGTTAACCAAAATCAACGATGCCATTATGAAAGCGTTTAATGCGACCAATATGCGGTATAACAATGACATCATCGACTTACTGGCACTGCGGGTCACGGCTGATTTTCAGGATAAGGTAAAGGACGACGGTATTTCCGTCGAAGACATTCAAGACAGCGTCGAAAAAATATTAGAGCAGGCCGGCTATGCGGAAGCCGCCAAGGCCTACATATTATACCGTAAACAAAGAGAAAAGATCCGCAGCATGAAATCCACGATCCTGGATTACAAGGAGGTCGTCAACAGTTATGTGAAGATTGAAGACTGGCGGGTAAAAGAAAACTCTACCGTTTCTTATTCAGTGGGCGGCCTTATTTTAAGCAATTCCGGGGCGGTGACGGCTAATTACTGGCTATCCGAGATTTATGACCAGGAAATCAGCGATGCCCACCGAGGGGCGGACATCCACATCCACGATCTTTCCATGCTGACCGGCTACTGTGCGGGCTGGTCGCTCAAACAGCTGATCAGCGAAGGACTGGGGGGAGTGACCGGCAAGATAACTTCGGCTCCGGCGGCGCATCTTTCAGTGCTGTGCAACCAGATGGTGAACTTTCTGGGCATCATGCAGAACGAATGGGCGGGAGCGCAGGCTTTTTCTTCCTTTGATACCTATCTGGCACCGTTCGTTAAAGCTGATGCGCTGTCCTACAAAGAAGTCAAGAAATGCATCGAAGCATTTGTCTATGGGGTAAATACTCCCAGCCGCTGGGGAACGCAGGCGCCTTTTTCCAATATTACCTTGGACTGGACGGTTCCTTCCGACTTGGCAGAGCTGCCGGCTATCGTCGGCGGACAGGAGATGGATTTTTGTTATAAAGACTGTAAGAATGAAATGGATATGATCAACAAAGCCTTTATTGAGACCATGATCGAAGGCGATGCCAATGGCAGGGGCTTCCAGTACCCGATCCCGACATATTCGATCACCCGGGATTTTGACTGGTCGGACAGTGAAAATAACCGCCTGTTATTTGAGATGACGGCTAAGTTCGGCACTCCTTATTTTTCTAATTATATTAATTCCGATATGGAACCCAGTGACGTCCGCAGCATGTGCTGCCGTCTGCGCCTAGATCTGCGGGAACTGCGCAAGAAGACTGGTGGTTTCTTTGGTTCGGGGGAAAGTACCGGCAGCATCGGCGTCGTGACGGTCAATATGCCGCGGCTGGCCTATCTGGCGGCGAATAAAGATGATTTTTATGTAAGGCTCAATAAGATGATGGATATTGCGGCTAGGTCCCTCCATGTCAAGCGGGGCGTCGTTACCCGATTGATGCAGGAAGGCCTCTATCCTTACACCCAGAAATATCTCGGCTCGTTTGACAATCATTTTTCCACGATCGGCCTGATCGGGATGAATGAAGCGGGACTGAACGCCAATTGGCTGCGTGCCGACATGACGGAAAAGAAGACCCAGGATTTTACCAAGGAAGTGCTGAACCATATGCGCAGCCGGCTTTCCGACTATCAGGAGGAGTACGGCGAGCTTTATAACCTAGAAGCGACGCCGGCAGAAAGCACCACATACCGCCTAGCCATGCATGATAAGCGTAAATGGCCGGCCATCAAGACGGCGGGCAAGCAGGGGGATGTGCCCTATTATACCAATTCCTCCCATCTGCCGGTTGATTATACCGAGGATATCTTTGATGCCCTGACTATCCAAGATGAGATTCAGACGCTCTATACTTCGGGAACGGTTTTCCATGCTTTCCTAGGCGAGAAGCTTCCCGACTGGAAAGCGGCGGCAGCTCTGATCCGGACGATTGCGGAGAATTACAAGCTTCCTTACTATACGATGTCGCCGACTTATTCCATCTGCAAGGAGCATGGATATCTGACGGGAGAACAGAAGAGCTGCCCGCATTGCGGCGCGCGGACGGAAGTTTACAGCCGGATTACCGGTTACTACCGGCCGGTGCAGAACTGGAATGACGGAAAACTGCAGGAATACGAGAACCGCAAGGAGTATGAACCGCAGGCTTCGTCGCTGAAAAAGCCGGTGACCAGTATCGTCACCTTGGCCGGCGACAGGGATGAGGTAATCGTGGAGAGGCCGGATAACGCCGCCTATCTCTTTGTCACCAAGACCTGTCCGAACTGCCGGGCGGCCAAGGAAAGCTTAAGCGGGATGCCGGTGATGGTCATTGACGCGGAAGATAATATCGAACTGGCCGGGAGATATGGCGTGATGCAGGCACCGACACTGGTCGTGATCGAAGGGGAAGGGTTCCGGAAATATGCCAATGCATCGAACATCAAAAAGTATGTCGAGCAGGTAAAAGCGGTGCGGGTTTGACGATATTGTGAAGTGAGTTAAGGGTGTCTCAACCATCCGGCAGGAACGATGGCAGGGACATCCTTTAAAAATAAATACGATGGGAGTGGCGGCATGATTGATATTTTAACAGAGAAAATAAGGAAGACGAAGGCACCAGTGGTGGTCGGGCTTGATCCGATGCTTAAGTTTATTCCGGAATATATTAAGAAAGCGGCTTTTGCGGAATACGGGGAAACACTGAAAGGAGCCGGGGAAGCAATCTGGCAGTTTAATAAGGAGATAGTGAATCATATTTTTGATCTGATACCAGCGGTTAAGCCGCAGATTGCCATGTATGAACAGTTCGGAGTAGAAGGGCTGGTGGCTTTTCAGCGGACGGTAGCTTATTGTAAGGAAAAGGGCTTGGTGGTGATCGGCGATATCAAAAGGAACGATATCGGTTCGTCGTCGGCGGCATATGCGGTTGGCCATCTCGGTCAGGTACAGGTGGGGGATAATAGCTTTTATGGATTTGCGGAAGATTTTGTGACCGTCAATCCTTATCTGGGGTCAGACGGGGTCAAGCCGTTTATGGAAGTCTGTAAGCAGGAGAAAAAAGGCATTTTTGTCCTTGTTAAGACATCGAACCCCAGCAGCGGGGAATTTCAGGACCGGCTGTTTGACGGGAAGCCGCTGTATGAACTGGTCGGGGAGAAAGTGGCCGAGTGGGGCGATGGCCTCATGGGGACAGATTATAGTTATATCGGGGCGGTAGTGGGAGCTACCTATCCGGAACAGGGGAAGAAGCTTCGGAAGGTGATGCCCAGAACATTGCTGTTAGTGCCGGGTTATGGTGCACAGGGAGGAAAGGGAGCGGATCTGGTCCACTTTTTTAATGCCGACCGGACAGGGGCGCTGGTCAATTCCTCAAGGGGCATCATCGCGGCATATCAGCAGGAGCCTTATGCGGATTATGGGAGCGCCGGTTTTGGCGCGGCTTCGCGGGCGGCGGTGATTGATATGATTGCAGATATTAACGGGGCATTAGATGAGGCAAGGTTATGAACAGGGATATGAATATGGAGTCATATAAGCAGGAATTTATCGGATTTATGGTTGAGAGTAACGTGCTGAAATTTGGGGAATTTACCTTGAAGAGCGGACGTAAGTCGCCGTTTTTCATGAATGCCGGCGGGTATGTGACCGGCACCCAGCTTAAAAAACTGGGCGGGTATTATGCCAAGGCGATTGCGAAGAATTTTGGTCTGGATTTCGATGTCCTGTTCGGCCCCGCCTATAAGGGGATTCCGCTTACGGTGGCGACTACGATGGCGATCAGCGAACAGTATGGCAAGGAAATACGTTACTGTTCCAACCGCAAAGAATTGAAGGATCATGGGGACAGCGGGATATTGCTGGGCAGTCCGCTTAAAGATGGGGACAAGGTGGTGATGATAGAAGATGTGACGACTTCCGGCAAGTCGATCGAGGAGACTTATCCGATTGTGACAGCTCAGGCCAAGGTGGAAGTGAAAGGCCTGATTGTATCATTGAACCGCATGGAAAAAGGCCGGGGCGAAGGCTCGGCTTTGGCGGAGATCCAGGAACAATACGGGATGCCGGCGAAAGCTATCGTTACGATGGCGGAAGTGGTGGAATACTTATATAATAAGCCTTTTCAGGGAAAGGTATATATTGATGATGAGCTGAAGGTAAGGATTGACGAGTATTATCGGCAGTATGGGGCGCAAGGAAGATAGGATGAGGACAGGATAAGGAAACCGGAACAAGATGCGAAAAATATTCAAGAAAGAGGTGGCATAGTGGAAGAAAAAACCTATAAGATCATGAACGGGGCGGGAGCAGTCAATATTGTCATGGGAGTCGTGGCCATCGTGATCGGTATCGGAGCCGGCGTGCTGTTGATTATCAGTGGCGCCAAACTGCTATCCGGAAAGTCGAAGATTTTATTCTAGAAGATTTTATTCAGTAGATATGTTTTTATGGCAATATATAGATAAGGGATTAATATGAGCAGAAAAAAGGGCTATATATTTACCAATAAAGACCATGCCAAAAAGGGAATCATGTCGACTATTTTGGGAACTATTTCTATAGGGACGCTGATTTTTGTCATCTATTTTTCTTACGTCGGCAGAGGTTCCGTGCCGGAGCGGTATGCCGTTACGGTTTTGATAGTAATGTTATTTTCCTTTACAGGTATTGTGATGGGGATTATGGGGATAACGGAAAAAGACCGTTTTAAGCTGTTTCCTGGGTTGGGGCTAGGATTGAATGTGATAGCTATCGGACTGATCAGTCTGATTATGTATGCGGGAACTATTTAGTGAGGTAATGGAGGACGATGGGAAAAAAAGTGCAGACGGAAACATTTTTATCAGAACGGTATGAACTGGCGGCAGCTAGGATAGCGGAAATTGCTGAAAATACTGAAAATAATGAAAATAATGAGAATACAAAGCATACTGAAGATACTGAGAATACTGAGAATACGCATGGACCGTACCGGGATTATTTTCAGAAAGCCGCGGCCTTTTTAGCGTTAATGACAGAGACGGCGGAATGGGTCGCGAGCGGGGAGATGTACCGGGCCTCGCTTGATGAGCTAGAAGAACGGAACCGGCTGCTGTATGAAGATATACTGCCGGGAAATTATGAAAAGAGCTATGCCGAGCCGGCATATGCCGAACAGGTTCTGGGGAAAGATTTCGGTAAGATTCTATCTTTTCTTTATACCGAGCTACGCAGCCTGATAGGTTATGCTTATGAAAAGCAGAGGATTCTTATGCTGATCAGGATGGAGCTTTTTTTACAAGTATATGGAGCCTTCGCAGCAGCGGAGGAGCTGCCGGAATATGAAGAAATACGGCAGATTATCTATTCATTTGCCAGTGATTACGCGCCGGACGCAGCGGTGGAAAAGGTTGCCGGCCTAGTGGATCCCGGCCGGGATTTTGCGACCTGTCTGGTTATGGACAGCAACTTGGCGGATGTACGTTATCTTTATTATTATGGGGAATATATTACGGAAAATGAAATCGCCACAGCCAAGCATCTGGCAGCTTTGCCGGAAAAAACTATTTTACTGATGGCGGATACTTTTACGGAGGGATACCGTAAGGGCTTTGAGCTGATGGGCAAGGATATCGGCAAAAAGAAAACGGTCAATATCCGCTACTGTCTCGGATTTGAGCGGATGATCCGCCAGGCGGTGCTTAATTTTGCCAAGCTGGGACTTGCGCCGGTGATTTACCGGGCTTGGGCCGGGATCCTAGAAGGCCGGGGTGTCAGCCGGATCGGTTATTACGGAGCGATACCGAATAAGCAGTATGACTATGACCATAAGGACGACCAAGCCTTGATATTAGATAAACCGCTGGTATCCAGACGCCTTAAAGCGCTGGAAGCTGCCTATGAGAGATACCGGGAGCAGGCGGCAGTCTTTGGCGGGCCGGCTGTTGCGGAAGTGTTCGGCGAAAGACTGGTATCGCCGGCCTATAAGGAAGCGGCTCTGCACCTTTCTGATAAACAGCAGAGGCTGGTAACGGAATATATGTCGGCGGCGGGAGAACTACAGAACCGTTATATTCCCGGCGAGGAAAGAAGCTATACGATTATCGCCTTTCCGATACCGGAGATCGGTAAAGACTTCCAGGAGATTTTTAATGAAACCATCCGTATCAATACGCTGGAATACGATTTATACCGGGATATGCAGCAGATCATGATTGATGCGCTGGATCGGTGCGAATATGTTCTGGTAAAAGGAAGCGGGAATAACCGGACCGACCTGAAGATCTGTCTGGCTGAGCTGAAAGAGCCGGCGCAGGAAACCAAGTTCGAGAACTGCGTGGCGGATGTGAATATACCGGTGGGCGAAGTATTTACTACTCCTAGGCTTAGGGGAACGGAAGGGACATTGCATATTCCGCGCGTATTTTTAAATGAACTGGAGTATCGGGATCTTGCCCTTGATGTAAAAGACGGCATGATTGTGTCATATGGCTGTGCCAATTTTGACACGGAAGCAGAGAACCGTAAATATATAAAGGATAACCTGCTGTTCCATCACGAGTCGCTGCCCATGGGTGAATTTGCCATCGGGACTAATACGACGGCTTATATGGTCGGCAGGAAATATGATATCGGTGACCGCTTGCCTATCTTGATAGCAGAAAAAACCGGCCCGCACTTTGCCTTTGGCGATACCTGCTATTCCCATGCGGAGGACGTAGCGGTCTATAATGCGGACGGAAAAGAGATTGTCGCCAGGGATAACGAGATATCACTACGCCGCCGGACGGAACCGGGCAAGGCTTATTTTAACTGTCATACAGATATTACTATTCCCTATGACGAGCTGGGCGAACTGTCAGCGGTTACAGGCCGGGGGGAAGTAATCATGATCATTAAGGAAGGCCGCTTTGTGCTGGAAGGATTAGGAGAATTAAACAAACCTTTTGATTGACACTTGCGCGGGCGGTTTTTTTTTAGTAAACTGGTTCATAGAGAAGAACGGCAGAGCGTACTTTTGAAAATAACATGCGTTATACAACTCATGAAGGACAGACGGAGGATGAAATGGCACAGGTCGGTATTATAATGGGGAGCGATTCGGACATGCCGGTTATGGCAAAGGCAGCCGATATCCTTAAGGAACTAGGTATTGATTTTGAGATGAATATCATATCCGCGCACCGGGAGCCGGCGGTTTTTTTTGAATATGCCCGCGGCGCGGAGGCGAAAGGATTTAAGGTGATTATTGCCGGTGCCGGGATGGCGGCTCATCTGCCCGGTATGTGTGCGGCCATCTTTCCGATGCCGGTGATCGGGGTACCGATGCATACTGCTTCCTTAGGAGGCCGCGATTCGCTTTATTCCATTGTTCAGATGCCGGCCGGTATTCCGGTGGCTACCGTAGCGATTAACGGCGGAGCCAATGCCGGCCTGTTGGCCGCGAAGATCTTGGCGGTTGCCGATGCCGGGCTGCTGGCGAGATTAAAAGATTATGCCGAGAAGCTTTCCCAGGCAGTGCAGGTGAAGGATGAAAGGCTGAAGACTACGGGGTACGAGAATTATTAAATCATGAATTAACAACCAACTGATTTATGAGCTGACTTTTTAAAGAAATGCTATGAAAGAAATGCTATGAAAGAAATGCTATGAAAGAAATGCTATGATAGAAGATTTAAAAGATGTGCGAAGATATATGTTGGAGCGGTTACATATAAATATAGAAAGGCCTTAGGATGAGATGGACTACAAAAAAGCAGGAGTGGATATTGAAGCCGGATATAAGTCGGTAGAATTGATGCGGGAATATGTCAGGAGCACTGAGCGCCCCGAGGTATTAGGCGGGCTAGGCGGCTTTTCGGGAGCGTTTTCCCTAGCGGCGATAAAAGAAATGGAGGATCCGGTGCTGGTATCGGGAACAGACGGCGTGGGAACCAAGCTGAAGCTGGCATTTTTGCTGGATAGGCATGATACGGTCGGGATCGACTGTGTGGCCATGTGTGTCAATGATATTGCCTGCGCCGGTGGCGAGCCGCTGTATTTTTTGGACTATATTGCCTGCGGAAAAAATATCCCGGAAAGGGTAGCGGCGATTGTCAAAGGGATTGCCGAGGGCTGCCGGATGGCTGGATGTGCCCTGATTGGCGGCGAAACGGCCGAACATCCGGGCATGATGCCGGAAGATGAGTATGACCTTGCCGGTTTTACCGTAGGTCTGGTGGACAGGAAGGATCTGATCACCGGTGAGGCAGTGAGGCCGGGCGACGTGCTGATCGGCATCGCTTCTTCAGGAGTACATAGTAATGGCTTTTCGCTGATCCGCCAGGTATTCGATATGACGGAAGCAAGCCTCAATACCTATTATGATAGTCTGGGTAGAACCTTAGGCGATGCTTTGATTGAACCGACCAAGATCTACGTAAACGCGCTTAAGAACGTCAAGGCGGCCGGTGTGACCATCAAAGGATGTAGCCATATTACCGGCGGCGGATTTTATGAAAACATCCCCCGCATGCTTCCGGAAGGAGCTAGGGCGGTGGTTGATAGAGACAGCTACGAGATTCCCGCTATATTTGAATTACTTAAACAGAAAGGCTCATTGGACGACAAGACGATGTATAATACGTACAACATGGGTCTTGGCATGATCCTAGCAGTGGCTCCCGAAGATGCCGGAAGATCGGTAGATGCCATCGTTGCGGCCGGTGATCGGGCCTTTCTGGTCGGCCGGGTCGAAGCGGGAGAAAAAGGTGTAAGTCTATGCTGAACATAGTGGTAATGGTATCCGGTGGCGGAACCAACCTTCAGGCCATTATTGACGGCATTCGGGAAGGACGGATCAGAAATACTAGGATCGTCGGTGTTATCAGTAATAACCGTAATGCTTATGCCCTTGTGCGTGCCGAGCAAAGCGGGATACCGGCAATCTGTGTCGCCCCGAAGGATTATGCCAGCCGGGAGGATTTCTACCGCGACCTATTCGTCCGGATGGAAGAGCTGAATCCTGATCTGGTCGTACTGGCCGGATATCTGGTGAAGATACCGCCGGCTTTGGTCACGCGGTATCAGGGACGCATGATCAATATTCATCCGTCGCTGATCCCCGCTTTCTGCGGAGCTGGCTGTTATGGCTTGAAAGTACATGAACAGGCGCTGGAAAGAGGGGTGAAGATAACCGGTGCAACTGTTCATTATGTCGATGAAGGTATGGATACCGGGTCGATCCTCCTGCAGAAAGCCGTGCCAGTGCTGTATGGCGACACTCCGGAAACGCTCCAGAAACGGGTGATGGAAGAGGCAGAATGGGTTATATTACCGCAGGCAATTGATATGCTGGCGGCGGGAAGCGGATGATATGATGGCATTACTTATTATAATCAGCGCGGCAGAAGCGCGGATGGGAATAGAATAGATATGAAAATACTGGTAGCAGGCGGCGGCGGCAGGGAACATGCCATTGTGACCGCCCTTCATAAAAGCAGACATACCGATCAGATCTACTGTGCACCCGGCAATGTCGGCATTGCCCAGCTGGCGGAATGCCGCGCCATCGACGTGATGGATTTTACGGGTATCGTGGATTATGCCAAGGAGATTGCGGCTGATCTGGTAGTGGTAGGGCCGGACGATCCCTTGGTGGGCGGCCTGACGGATGCGCTGGAGACTGCCGGCTTCCGTGTCTTCGGCCCCCGTAAGGCGGCCGCGGTATTGGAAGGAAGCAAGGCATTTGCCAAGGACCTGATGAAAAAGTACGGCATCCCGACGGCGGCTTATGAAACGTTTGACAGTGCCGGCGCAGCTTATGACTATCTGGAGACGGTAAGCTTTCCTGTCGTGCTGAAGGCCGACGGCCTAGCGTTGGGAAAAGGCGTGCTGATCTGTCAAGATATTAAAGAAGCCCGGGCAGGAGTCAAGTCCATTATGCTGGATAAACAGTTCGGTAGCGCTGGGAACCGGCTGGTAATCGAAGAATTCATGCAGGGCCGGGAGGTATCGGTGCTTGCCTTTACCGACGGCAAAACCATCAAGACCATGACCTCCGCGCAGGATCATAAGCGGGCGGGTGACGGAGACAGCGGGCTGAATACCGGCGGCATGGGGACATTTTCTCCTAGCCCATTTTATACGGACGCGATAGATGCTTTCTGTCAGGCTAAGATATATCAGCCTACCGTAGATGCCATGGCAGCAGAAGGGAGAAGATTTCAAGGCGTCCTCTTTTTTGGGCTGATGCTGACGGAGCACGGTCCCAAGGTCGTGGAATACAATGCCAGATTCGGTGATCCGGAGGCGCAGGTGGTATTGCCAAGGTTGACAAATGACTTGGTCGAGGTCATGGAGGCCTGCATCGACGGACGCCTTACGGAAGTAGAGCTTCAATTTGCCGACAATGCGGCAGTATGCGTGGTTCTGGCATCGGCAGGCTACCCGCTTAAGTACCAGAAGGGCTTACTGATCAAAGGATTAGAGCGCTTTGTAGGGAGGCCGGGTTATTATTGTTTTCACGCCGGAACCGCAAGCCGGCCGGAAGGGATCGTGACAAACGGCGGCCGCGTGCTGGGCGTAACAGCAACCGGTGCCGATCTGCGGGAAGCAAGGGACAATGCCTATCGGGCGACGGAGTGGATAGAGTTCGATAATAAGTATATGCGTACGGATATCGGCAAGGCTATCTATGATGCACCCGAATACCGGTAAATACAGTGATATATGGGAGGTTTCGGCAATATTGTGAAGACGGGGAACTTCGCGGCAGTTATTTAACAGTTTCATAGGCAAGGTCTGAGAAACTAACGGGGGATTACTATGAAGAGAATCGAGATCGAAGAATTTAACCGTCCTAACGTCTGTCCGGAATGTGAAGGTATTATGATATTTCAGGGGCTGGGAGAATATAAATGTGAAGTATGCGGCAAACGCGAGTATGACGACTATGGCAAGGTACGTAATTACCTGGAAGAGAATCCTGGTGCCAATGTGTCAGTTATTTCCGAATTTACGGGGGTGAGCAGACGATCGATCAATAATATGATCAAGGAAGAAAGATTTGAAATAACCAAGGATTCCAAAAGTTTTCTGCTATGTGAGATGTGCGGGACCAGTATCCGTTCCGGCCGGGTATGTAAGAAATGTGAAGCGGACTATCATAAGGCTTATGAGGAAGATGTCCGCAAGTTACATATTATGGGCGGCTACGGTAAGGGAGAACGGGATGAGGATCACACCGGCCAAAAAAGATACCGGCGTGAAGTGTTCTGACCGTCATATATACGTGGAGGTAAAAATGAAGATTTATTTTCAGAAAAAACATTTTCCAAAAAACTTTCAAAAGAACTTTCAAAAGAGACTGATGATGGGAGTTTTGCTGTTCTGTCTTTGGGCTAATGCAATGACGGCGGCGGCAGCGCAGCTGACCGTTACCGCAGATGCAGCCAAGATAAGGGCAGAAGCAAGCACTTCCAGTGCAGTAGTGGGAAGTACTGAGCGCGGGAAGACGTTCGCGTCAGAGGGAGAAGCCACAGATTCTTCAGGCATGTTGTGGTATAAGATATCGGTCGGCGGCAATACTTATGGCTACATCCGCTCAGATCTCGTGGAGGTCAGCGGTGACAGCGGTTCTTCCGACAATACGGCGACAGCAGCGGGGACTACTGAACCGCCGGCAACGGTGCCGACAGCGATTGAAGAAAGGCAGGCGACGATCAGCCAGAGCGATGTCGTGGTCCGCAGCGGGGCATCTACGTCCCATAGTAAGATTACCTCTTTGCCAAGCGGCACGCTGATCACTTTAATTGGCGAAGCCACCGACAGTAGCGGCAGTCAATGGTTTCAGATGAGGTGCAATTACAATGACAGAGAAATCACCGGCTATGTGCGCCACGATCTGATAACAGCCGTTACGGATTCAGGCAGTGCCGATGGGGAACAGCCGGAAGAATCGCTGGGAGAAGACGATCCGGCGGAAGCTGAGGGCGGTGAAAATGGTTCCGGCGTAGAAAACGGCACCGGCGTAGAACAGCCGGCCGGTACGGAAGCGATGGCAGACGGATCAGCCACTCAGGACGTTCCTTATCAAATCGCTTATGAAGCTAATGAGGTCGGCGAATATAATTATATCTTATATGATTATGACAACGGAATCCAATATGATCTTCCGCAGCTGATCAGCTTAAATGAAACAGCGGCACAGAATAAGGAGATGTATGAGGGTCAGATCCGGAACGGAAGGATCATCATTGTTATTCTGATAGTGGTAATTATTGCCTTGGCATTAATCGTAACAATAATGTTCTTGAAGATGCGAGATCTTTATGACTATGATGATGAGGAAGATGAGGAAGAGGAATATGACCAGCCGCGGAACCAGCCGCCATCAGGACGGATGAACCGTGAGAGCGGCCGGGAACCGGGTTTTCAGCGCTCCGGCCAGCGTCAGGCGCGGCCAGCAGCGGATCAGGAATCACGGCAGTCTTCGTCAAGGCAGCAGCCTTCCAGACAGTCGCCGCCACGGCAGCAGCCGTCGTCACGG
>DBDG01000076.1 GCA_002293475.1 Lachnospiraceae bacterium UBA938 | reverse complement strand
AAAGGTCATGATTTTGCATGCTTGCATGGAAAAGCATGACTTTGGGACCCGCAAAACATGAGAAAGTAGCCCGATTAGGGCGGATTTCGAATGTTTTAGGATTATGAGAGCACGAAGTGCGTAATAATCCGTGGTATCAAGGGGTCAAAAGGTCATGATTTTGCATGCTTAGTGTGAAGATGCATGCTATTCTTATGGAGGAAACCGTATGAAAATATTGATTGTTGAAGACGAAAGGCAGCTTTCCGATGTTCTGACGGTACTCCTGAAGCAGAACCTTCATGTTGCCGATGCTGTCTATAATGGCATAGATGCGGAAGATTACGCCATGACCGGTATATATGACGCAATAATTCTTGACGTCATGCTTCCGGGCAAAAACGGGATCGAGGTGCTGCGTTCCTTGCGCCGTCAAGGGAATAACACGCCGGTATTGCTACTTACCGCCAAGGCGGATATCGAAGATCGTATCCTAGGACTGGATACCGGGGCGGATGATTATCTCACTAAGCCTTTTTCTACCGGCGAGCTGTTGGCCAGGCTACGGTCAATCACCCGGCGCGGCAATGAATATCTGGGCGATGCGCTACAGGCAGGCAATACCGTCCTCGACAAGAACACCCACCAGCTCAGCACCGGAAAAGATGCAGTAACCCTTTCTGTCAAGGAATACCAGATCATGGAAATGCTGCTGTCAAACAGCCGCCAGATTATACCGAAAGAGCGGTTTGTCGAAAAAATATGGGGGTTTGAAAGCGAAGCTGAATATAATAATATCGAAGTCTATATTTGTTTTGTCCGTAAAAAACTCCTTGCTATCGGTTCCGACCTGCATATCAAGGCCGTCCGCAATGTCGGTTACTCCTTGGAGGTAGCCGAATGATCAAACAGCTTACCGTCAAGATCGTCGCAGTTGTCTTAGGAAGTCTTTTCTTTGTTTTTGCCGCCATGCTTTTAGTCCTGAATCTTTCTGCCCACACGGCTTCGGTCAAAAGAGCGGAAGAAATCATGCTGTCAGTCGTGGCCAATGACGGCTTTATACTTCCGCCACAAGAACGGCCGGCGGAGCCGCCGGGAGACTTAAAGCCAGCCAGCACCTTCGGGGAGCCCGACATGATGCGGGCCGGCCATTTATTTTATGCCAAAACTGACCAAAACGGCGAACTGCTTGAGCTAAACCTAGACATGATGTTTGACTTCTCTGCCGCCGATGCGCAGGATTATCTGACACAGGCGCTGGATTCCCCAAAAACCAAAGGGGATATCGGCAGCTTTCACTTTATGGCAGCGGTTAAACCTTATGGCTATATTTTGGTATTTACCGAGCGCAGTGTCGAAATGCGGCTGCTGGATCATCTGACACAGACCTCTCTCTGGGCCGCTGGGATTACCGCGATTATCCTCGCATTTGTGGCCACCCTGCTGGCTCAGTGGATGGCTGCTCCGATAAAGACCGCTTTTGACAGGCAGCGGCGCTTTATTTCCGATGCCAGCCATGAACTGAAGACCCCGCTGACCGTCATTAGTGCCAATGTAGATGTGTTGCAGCATGAAAGCGGCGAAAATCTCCGGCTTATTCATATCAGATCACAGGTGGAGCGGATGAGCGGACTGGTTCACGGTTTGCTGACTCTGGCGAGGACTGACGAAGGTCCGGCCGCTGTCAGTTTTAGCGAATTCAATCTGAGTACTGCTATTTTAAACACCGTTCTTGAGTTTGAAAGCCGGGCTTTTGAGGAAGGGAAAACATATTCTTATGAAATAACAGAAGATCTGCTGTATATCGGTGACGAAAAACAACTCCGGCAGCTGGCCGGCATCTTGATCGACAACGCTATCCGCTATTCCGATACCGCCGGACTGATCAAGGTATCGCTCCGCTTGGATAGCAGCCGCCGTTCCAGACCTAAGCGTCTACGAGCCCGGCGCGGGCTAGGAACCGGGAACAGTAACAGCCGCCTATGTTTTTCTGTCTATAATACCGGGATCGGCATCGCCGACGATGAACACGACAAGATCTTTGAACGGTTTTACCGCAGCGATGAATCCCGCTCCCGTGAAACCGGCGGCTACGGGATCGGTCTATCCATTGCTAAAGCCATCGTAACGGCCCACAAAGGCAAGATGGCTGTTTCCGGTGAATATGGGCAATGGATCCGGTTTGATGTGTTAATGTAGATACCTAATCACGCTTAAATTAAAGTAAGCGTAAAATTACCGCCCATGCGCTTTGACATGCTGGGCGGTAATGTCTATCGTCTATTTATATTGAACCTCATTGCTATACTGTCTCAGCCTGCTCGTGAAATGCCATGAGCAGTTCTATATGGTCAGAAAGCCTGTCAATATCTTTTCCTGCCCGAAACGCCGAGACAAGTGTTCGCATCACTTCTGTGCTGATAATGTCATATGTATCCCAGTCAATCGCTACCTTGCTCTTTTCAATCCGGTTTTCTTCACGGTTCAGCAGATAATCGACGGTAACGTTAAAATAAGCGGCTATCTTTACCATTTTTTCCTGCTTCGGCCTGCTCTTCCCGCTTTTCCAGTCGGAAAAGGTGGACGGCTGGATACCAGTGGCCCGCGACACATCTGCCGGTCTAACTCCCTTTTTCTTCAAAAGTTCTGCAAAAATCTCATACATAGTTTTCACCTGCTTTCTCTTTAGTTTGTCAGTAATAACTCGTCAAATAACTAATTCTGCCGTTTTAAGTCATCCTCGCAAATTGCTATCTGCACATATCCCCTCCCTTTTACAATAATATAATTAAACAATAGTTATGTATATACTTAATTTGACTTTGCGAAGTTTTTATAAGTATACCGCACATTTATTAAAATGTCAAATGTTATGTTAATTATTTGTAGAAAAATTATTTTATTTTTACTGCAATTTTTATTAATAATTTTCAAAACAAATAATATGGGTTATATCTGTGGTTTTTGGTGTTTATATTTATATTTTTCCGCCCGATCATAATTGATTGGCTATTGACAATTTAAACTGAATTATAACAAGTGCATGGGGGTATTATTTTGATTTTTCCTCAAGTATTGTATTGCAAATATAATATTTATATTTAAAATGATATAAAGCATATATTTATAATTAAAAGATGCATTTATATATCAATAATAAATTACTTTTTTGAATATATAATTTCGACTTAAATTTGTTTGCAGAATATATTATGGCTTCTTAAAATAAATGAGGACACATCCCATGATATTATAAATCATAATGGATACATCCTTCATTTAGAGACGAATATGTTAAAACTAAATATATCAGATGATTTATGATATTGCAGTTATTTTCTTGTTATTACTTATTTATTATACTATCACAATTCATTTGTCCTTATGAAACTCTATGATTGATTCCAAGTATCGAGAAAGCCTTTCACGTTCTTTTCCCGCCCTAAATGCAGATATAAGTTTCTGCATCTGCTGCATACAGATAATGTCATAGGTCTCGCGATCAATCGCCACCATACCTTTTTCAACCTCGTTTTCTTCCCGGTTTAGCAGAAAGTCAACTGAAACATTAAAATAAGCGGCTATCTTAACTAGTTTCTCCTGTTTCGGACTGCTTTTCCCACTTTTCCAGTCAGAGAAAGTTGACGGATTAATTCCGGTGGCTTTCGAAACATCGGCTGCCCTGACACCTTTTCTAGATAGAAGCTCTAAAAATATTTCATACATAATATGTACCTTCATCCTTCGCTGTTTTTTATTATGAGAATAATAACAGTGACACTGAAATAGCGTAAGATCACGGCTGAGGTCAGGTTGCTTAATCACACCCTTAAAAGAATCTGCTATATAATTATTATCCCCTTGCAACAATTTAGCATTTATTATTGTATAAATATTAACAAATATTACGTATAATGTCTAGGGATTTCCAAAAACAGACATTTTATGACCAAAAATTGCAGCTTTGTGATATACATAATATAATATCGTAGAGATAGCCACTGTTTTGTGCTATACTATTCATGTCAGCTATGTCATGCGCCGTGAACGGTAGCAGAGTCATTATTTGAAATGAGGTATAAGATGCAGGTTAAGGAAGTGTTATTGCTGCTGACCGACCATTGGGCAGACTGGGAAGCGAGCTATGCGATCGCCGAGATAAATTCCTCCGAAAAGTATTCGGTCAAAACAATATCTGTTGACAATATTCCCAAGACATCCATCGGAGGGCTTAGAGCAGAGATTGATTATACCATCAAGCAATTTAATCGCTTTGATAGTCTCGCAATGCTCATCTTGCCAGGTGGTTTTTCATGGGGAGAGCATTCTTATCAAGAAGTTGCTGATTTCATAGAAAAAATCCATGAAGCAGGCGTTCCGATTGCGGCCATATGCGGAGCTACCATATTCTTAGCTAAACATGGTTTCTTAGACCATACAAAGCACACTGGTGATGAATATGATTATTTTATGGAGCAATTAAAAGGACAGGATTATAAAGGGCAAACGAATTTTGTTTCGACTCAGTTAGTCGCTGATAACGGATTTATAACAGCTAATGAAACATCCGCCCTAGAGTTTGCCCGTGAAATATTTCATGTATTAGACCTTGATACAGGTGATGAAATAGATGCTTGGTATGAAAAATTCAAGCACGGCATGATGCGTTAGCTAATAAGTATACTCTGCATAATTAAGCGGACACCTCAGCATGTGTGAAGTGTCCGCTTGATATTGATTCATTTATTTATTGCTTCATTTTACTTATCCAGTGTCTTCATCGTCGGGAAAAGCAGCACATCTCTGATCGCCGGTGAATCAGTCAACAGCATTACCATCCGGTCGATGCCGAAGCCGATGCCGCCCGTCGGGGGCATGCCGATCTCCAAGGCGTTGAGGAAATCTTCGTCTATGCTGTTGGCCTCCTCATCACCTTGAGCCCTCAGTTCTTCCTGAGCCACGAATCTTTCCCGCTGGTCCAGAGGGTCGTTTAGCTCAGAATAGGCATTGGCCATTTCCCGGCCGGTGATAAACAGCTCAAACCGCTCCGTGTACTCCGGCTTTTCCGGTTTCTTCTTGGTAAGCGGGGATATCTCAATCGGATGATCCATGATAAAGGTCGGCTGGACTAAGTGATCCTCGACATATTCTTCAAAGAAAAGGCTGAGTATATCGCCCTTTTTATGCCTTTTTTCATAATGAATATTATTTTCATCAGCTATCTTACGGGCATCTTCCAGTGTTTTTATCATATCAAAATCAATCCCGGCATATTTCTTGACGGCATCCGTCATGGTCAGCCGTTCAAAGGTCTTGCCTATATCAATCTCATCTTCCCCATACTTAACCAAAGTGGTTCCTAGAACTTCCTGCGCCACATGCCGGAAGAGATTTTCGCATAGTTCCATCATCCCATGATAATCCGTATAGGCCTGATACAGTTCCATCAGCGTAAATTCAGGATTATGCCGGCCGTCCAGTCCTTCGTTACGGAACACTCGGCCAATCTCGTAGACCCGCTCCATGCCGCCGACGATCAGCCTTTTCAAATATAGCTCCAAGGAAATCCGTAGCTTCACGTCTTCATCAAGTGCATTAAAATGGGTTTCAAAAGGGCGCGCCGCCGCGCCGCCGGCGTTGGCCACTAACATCGGTGTCTCTACTTCCAGAAAGCCCTGCCCGTCAAGATAACGGCGAATGGCACTGATAATCCGCGAACGCTTGACAAAGACATCCCTGACCTCTTCGTTCATGATCAGGTCGGTATATCGCTGGCGGTAGCGCATATCGGTATTGACCAGGCCGTGATATTTTTCCGGAAGAATCTGAAGGCTCTTGGATAAAAGCAGGATATCGCTTGCATGAACGGACATCTCTCCCTTCTGGGTACGGAACACTTCTCCCTTGATGCCGACGATATCGCCGACATCGTATTTCTTAAAATCAGCATAGACGTCTTCGCCGACGCTGTCCCGTGCTATATAGCACTGAATATTGCCGGGCATGTCCTGAATATTACAAAAAGAAGCTTTGCCCATGATTCGCTTAGCCATGATACGCCCGGCTATTGAAACCGGCTTGCCTTCCAGCTCTTCAAAATGTTCCTTGATCTCGCTGCTATGATGAGTCACTGCATAGCTCATCACCTGATACGGATCTTTGCCGTTTTCCTGTAAGACAGCCAGTTTATCCCTTCTCACCTTTAGCAGCTGATGAATATCCTGATTATTATTCTGGCCTTCCATAATATTCTGTCCTGCCTGATTGCTTATATGTTCTGACATAATTTCCTCCGATAGTGCATCGGCCAGACGGCCTTATGACTGATTGGATCTCTGGATCTCCAATACCTTATACTTCAATGTCCCTACTTGGGTTTCCACAGAAACTATTTCGCCCACTTTCCGACCGATCAAGGCTTTACCGACGGGAGATTCGTTGGAAATCCTCCCCTTTAAACTATTGGCTTCGGTGGAACCGACGATTTTATAAAATACCTCTTCTTCAAATTCCATATCACAGATCTTGACTTTACAGCCAATGTTGATCTTATCCAGATCAACCTCGTCTTCTACGACGACCTCGGCATTTTTTAAGATCTTTTCGAGTTCTTCGATTCTGGCTTCAATGTCACGTTGTTCATCCTTAGCGGCGTCATATTCGGCATTCTCGGACAAATCCCCTTGTTCTCTGGCCTCTTTGATCTTTTCGGCCACTTCTTTCCTTTTGACCACTTTCAGTTCATGAAGCTCGTCTTCATATTTCCTTAATCCTTCGTACGTCAATATGTTTTTCTTTTCTTCCATACTATTTTCCGCCTTCCCGTTACACTGTATTTATCAGATCAAATAATGTATCTTTGATTACTAATTAACTTTCGTATTATACCCATTTTTCACGATAGTGTCAAGGAATTTCCGTGTTTCTTCCTCTGCTGACCAAAGATTTAAAACAAAACCGTTTTTTCCGGCTCTCTTGACACGGTTGACAACAATCCCATATTCGTCGTTAAAATACTCCTCTAACTCCTTAAATACCCCCTCTTCGCCTCCGGTCACCGCAATCTCGTTGATCCGGGAGAGATAAGGAGCAAGCAGGCTTATCAGTGTATCCGTCACCCCGGTCTGGCTATCATTTGGTAAGACAATATCCAGTGAATGAAAGCCTTTTTTTTCATAAAGCATAGCTTCCAGCAAAGGCAGAGGCGGCAGTTCTTCATAATCACCGCCCAGTATCCGGCGTACCGTGGGGTGGAGATAATAATCATCCGGTTTAAGCCGCTCGATCGCCTCCTGCAGGTAAGCTCTCAGTTTTTCTGCCCGCCAATCATGCCGCCCCCGGCGGCAGTCTGACATTTTTTGTTGTCTGTCCGTTCCTTTATACCCCTCCGGTCCCACATAGAACTCCGGCACCGGCGCATAGTAGTATTGGAGCCGGCAGCTTGGGGTCATCCCTTTACGCGCACAGCGGTAAATTGGGATGGAATAAAAGTCCCACCGCCACCTTTTGGCGCATGTCTCTTCCTGCAATCCGAAGTAAAGTAAGTTCTTCACATTTTCTTTCATAGTGGATGATATGCTTATTGCATATTTAATATGCAAGGCATTTATATATGCAAAACATATATAAAGCCATATCCACCATGCTATTTACTACCGTAAAGTCAAAATCTCGCTATTATATCTTCCAGCTGGGCAAATGTCTCGATCTCATTTACTTTTCTCCGCAGCCCGGCGGAATGTGGGTAGCCGGCGGTATACCAGGCAACATGCTTACGCATCTCCCGGATGCCGGTATATTCTCCCTTATATTGCAGCAGCCAAGCAGCATGTTTCAGGATCACCTCGCGGACCTCCTGTAAAGGCGGCTTGGCAATTTCCTGCCCCTCTTCCAGATAAGCGGCAACCTGTTCAAATATCCAAGGATTCCCACGGGCTGCCCGGCCGATCATGATCCCGTCACATCGGGTCTTATGCAACATCGCTGCCGCTGACGGACCGTCGGTCACATCACCGTTGCCGATAACCGGTATCTTCACCGCATCTTTAACGGCCGCGATGATATCCCAATCAGCCAAGCCCGCATAGAACTGTTCCCTTGTCCTGCCATGGACGGTTATCGCCGCCGCGCCGGACTGTTCGGCAATATGGGCGATTTCGACAGCATTGGTATCTGCGTCGCTGTATCCCTTTCTGATTTTCACCGTCACCGGCTTGCTAATTGCCTGCACCGTTTTCTCAATTATCTTGCCGACTAAAAGCGGCTGTTTCATCAATGCCGATCCTTCCCCGTTATTGACGACTTTCGGCACCGGACAGCCCATATTAATATCCAGAATGTCAAATGGCCGCTCTTCAATCCGGCGGGCTATTTCGCTGATAATAACCGGATCAGAGCCAAACAGCTGGAGCGACACCGGCCGCTCCTCGGGATCCAGTTCCAAAAGGCTCTCAGTATTCTTGTTCCCGTATAATACCGCCTTGGCACTGATCATTTCCATGCCCAGCAAGCCTGCCCCATGTTCCCTGCAAAGCACACGGAACGGCAGATCAGTTACACCGGCCATCGGTGCCAAGAGTAAATTGTTATTTATCGTAACACGGCCTATTTTAAGCGTTTTAAGTTCTTTGTAAGGGTTTAGTATTATATCTTCTGTCGTTTCATCATTTATTTTTTTCATATATAATCCGCAGACCTTGGAGCGTCAGCTGCGGATCATAGATCTGAATGACATCGGTTTCTTCCGCGATGATCCGCCCCATTCCTCCGGTCGCCACTACTTTCAGGCTGTCATAGCCGGTTTCCTTCTTTATCTGATTGACGATATACTCCGTCTGCCCGATCTGCCCATATACCAGCCCTGCCTGGATGCTGGAGATCGTCTCCTGCGCAAGGATTGATTTGGGTTTCTTGATTTCCACTTCCGGTAGCCTAGCCGTATCTTCCCACAAAGCCTTGGCTGATATCCGGATGCCCGGAGCTGTGATTCCCGCACAGAAACTGCCGTCCTCCGATATCAGGTCGTAGGTCGTCGCCGTCCCAAAGTCAAGCACCAGTATCGGTCCTCCATAAAGTTCATAGCCCGCCACCGCATCAACGATCCGGTCAGCTCCGATCTCTCTAGGGTTTTCCGTCACTATCTTGATCCCGGTCCTGACCCCCGGTCCGACAATCAACGGCATATTGCCTATGTAACGCCCTATCGCTCCCGTAAGCGCATGCATGATATTCGGTACTACGCTGGCAATGATCGTACCTTCGATCTGTCTTTCATTTACTTTATTCCTCTGCAGCAAATCCAAAAAAATAGCACCATATTCGTCTGACGTATGCGGCTGTCTGGTCATCAGCCGAAAGGTCGTGACTAGGTGTTTCCCGTCATAAACCCCGCAGGATATATTGGTATTACCTACATCAACTACTAGGATCACGTTATCTCCTATCCGTGCGCTCTGCGCACCCTGGCAATAATATTATCTCATCCATGATATAATCACGGCTCAGATGGTCTCATCACGCTGCGATAATACAGTTCAAGAGATTCAAACAATTCTCTGCGTTTATCCCTTACCTCCCTGACCATGAGCCCGCTGTTTATCTCGTCATAATAAAAATCATTTTCTTCACTTTCGGTTTCCAGCAGCAAGCTGCCGTCTTCTTCAAACCAGATTGTAAAAATACCGCCGACTTCTTCCGTAAAAAGGACACATAAAATATGAAGTTCCTCCTTTACTGACTTCGGCAAGCCGTCAAACTGTTCATTAAAGTAATATTTCTGGGCATAGGCATTTGCCCCGCACAGTGCCGTCCGTTTAAGCATATCCGTCTTTCCCCCTGATTGAAACTTCCCCGGCATAGACCTTGACCATGTCCGCTTCCGGGCTGTCATTGGGTTTTTGTATCAAGAGTTCGCCCCGTTCTGTGATGCCATGGGAGATACCGACATATTCCCCTTGCGGATCCAGTACCCTCACCTCTTCTCCCCGGCCGGCCAGATACTGATTATATTCTTGCCGGATAAACTCTAGGTTATAACTTTTTTCAAAAACTAGATAGATTGCTTCAAAGTCCTGCAAAATATGCTCAAGCAACTGGCCGCGGGATAATTCTCGGTGCAGTTCGCACCGCAGCGAAGTGACATGTCCGGCTAATTCTTCCGGAATCTCAGTAAGATTGACATTGATGCCAACACCGATCACAACATAATCAATAGCAGCTTGGCTGTTGACAACACCAGGCTCTCTGACGGTTCCTTGACAGGTCTTCAGCTCCGTAAGGATGCCGCATATTTTCTTGCGGTTTAGCAAGATATCATTGGGCCATTTGATTCCGACGCCGTCAGCCCCAGTATCCTCTACTATCGCTCGGACGGCCGCCATCGCCATCAGCAGCGTCAGCATCGAAGCATGCTCCGGTTCAAAAGACGGCCTGAGTAAAAGCGAGAAATAAAGATTCACCCCACCGGGAGACTGCCAGCTCCGCCCCCGCCGACCTTTGCCAGCCTTCTGACTGTCTGCCCTGACCACTGTGCCGTGCGGCGCACCGTTTTCCGCCTGCCGCATAGCTTCATTATTCGTTGAATCCACATCTTCCAACTCAATTAGCCTAGCAATCATAAAGTTGCCGCCATAATCGCCTTAATCGTATGCATGCGGTTCTCCGCCTCTTCAAAGACTACCGACCGTGCCGATTCAAATACTTCATCCGTTACTTCCATCTCGGTAATGCCAAACTTTTTATATATTTCTTTGCCGGTTGCTGTCTTCGTATCATGAAATGCCGGTAGGCAATGCATAAAAACAGCCTCCGGATCGGCCATCCCCATGACGGCGGCATTTACTTGGTAAGGCTTTAAGTCACGGATCCTTTTTTCCCATATTTCATCGGGTTCCCCCATAGAAACCCATACATCCGTATATATCACCTTGGCTTTCGCCGCTCCGGCAGCGATATCTTCCGTCAGGGTAATGCTGCCACCCGATTCGGCCGCAATTTCCTCACACTGTGACACCAGCTCCGCCGCTGGGAAATATTCCGCCGCCGTACAGGCCGTAAAATGCATTCCCATCTTGGCACAGGCCACCATCAGGGAATTGCCCATATTATTACGGGCATCGCCCATATAAGTCAGTTTAATTCCCTCTAGCTCCCCAAAATGCTCTTTTATGGTCAGAAGATCTGCCAGCATCTGGGTGGGATGAAATTCATTGGTAAGACCGTTCCAGACCGGCACGCCGGAATAAATCGCCAGCTCTTCAACAATTTCCTGATCAAATCCCCGGTATTCAATACCGTCATACATACGGCTCAGTACCCTGGCGGTATCCGCCGTGCTTTCTTTCTTTCCGATCTGCGAACATGACGGATCAAGATATGTAACATTCATACCAAGGTCATAAGCCGCCACTTCAAAAGCACACCGGGTGCGGGTGCTGGTTTTCTCAAATATCAATGCAATATTTTTACCTTTATGATACTCGGTAAAGATACGTTCTTTTTTCTTTTCCTTCAAATCCGCTGCCAGTTCCAGCAGATAAATAATCTCTTCCTTGGAATAATCTAATAGTTTTAAAAAATGCCTACCGCGAAGATTCATATCGTCCCCCTGCTGCGTTCCTAATTTATGTCAACCAATTGTTATGTCAGCTTACTGAAGCTCCAGTAAGCTGACATACGCTGCTGCATAAGCTGATATCACGCTTTCTATTTATTAATAGTTTCTTTTAATTACTTATCGTCAGCTACTTCTTTCAGTGAGGTAACCAAACCGGCAATGCCTTGAATCTCCGAAGGAATAATTATCTTGGTAGCTTTGCCGTCGGCTGCTTTTTCAAATGCCTCTAGGCTCTTGATCTGAAGTACGGCCTGATCGGCTCCTGCTTCACGGATCATCCGGATACCGTCCGCCTTGGCCTGCTGCACTTTCATAATGGCTTCCGCTTCACCTTCTGCCTCGCGGATCATTTTTTCCTTCTGTGCTTCCGCACGCAAGATCGCCGACTGTTTCTCTGCTTCCGCTTCCAGGATGGCTGAGGCCTTCTTGCCTTCCGCTACTGTTATGCTGGCAATCTTCTCGCCTTCGGCACGGGTAACGGATTCACGGCGTTCTCGTTCTGCCTTCATCTGTTTTTCCATGGCGTTCTGGATCTCAGCAGGAGGCATAATATTCTTAAGCTCAACACGGTTTACCTTAATCCCCCATGGATCGGTCGCTACATCCAAGGAAGCCCGCATCTTAGTATTGATCGTTTCCCGCGAGGTCAGCGTCTGATCCAGCTCCAGATCACCGATTATATTCCTGAGCGTTGTTGCCGTCAGGTTCTCAATAGCCATAATCGGATTTTCCACGCCGTAAGCAAACAATTTGGGGTCGGTAATCTGGAAAAATACCACCGTATCAATTCTCATGGTTACGTTATCCTTGGTAATAACCGGCTGAGGCGCAAAATCCACTACCTGTTCTTTGAGGTTGACCCTTCTGGCTATCTTATCCAATAACGGTAGCTTGAAATGCAGCCCCACCTGCCAGGTTCCCTGAAATGCTCCCAGACGCTCCACAACATAAGCATAGGCCTGTGGCACAATCTTAATACAGGATGACAGTATTATTATGATAAATACGACTAAAACCAAAAAAATAAAAACACCTCCGAATAATTGACCCATCTTTCTTTCCTCCTAATTCCTTTCTTCAATAATAAGTTTTACGCCGTCTACATATTTAACAACGCCTACGGCACCTACCGGCATGATTATCCCTTCCTGCGCGGTTCTTGCTGTCCATTCCTGTCCGCCGAGAGTTACCTGGCCGATCCCCTGCAGATTATCAACCTCACTGATTACGATCACCTGTTTGCCGATATAGCTCTCCACGTTAGTCCGCGCGCGGTCTTTATTAAAATATTTCACGGCAATCGGACGGGTAAAAATAAGCAACAGAACCGATATCACCAAAAACAGGACCATCTGCACCCCTTCATTTACGCCCAATAAAGCTGCCAAAGTGGCGACCAGAGCGCCCCCTGCAAACCATATCGTCGTCAGACCCATTGTAAAAAGTTCAGCAACCACTAATACAATAAACAAAATGAGCCAGAAAAAAGTCATATTCATAATGGCCTCCTTTCTGCGTTTTCATATGTAATAATAAAACGCTTGCTTATTTCTCTATTTTACTACACTTGCTGATACTATTCAATTAAAATTATCGTCCGCAGCATAATTAAAGCTGCGGACGTTTTATAATATCTATACTTTCCGTGACCCATTCTGCCTTCGTAAACGGAGCTGGTCAAATATTTACCAAAACACGTGGTCTCCCAGGATATAGCCTTCACGGCGGCCGGCTCTCCTAAAATGCGTCGCCCCGCCTACCGTAGTTTCTCCGGCAATAGCTGCCGCAGCAGCCTGTATGCACAAATCAGGTACATTCCCTTCATAAGCCCGGGCCACCTTTCCGCTCATGGCGGGAGTAAACTGCCCCGATGCATAAATAACCCCATGGATCGTATTCGGATAAGCCTCACTTTTTACACGGTTCATTACCACTGCGCCGACACCGACCATGCCTTCATAGGACTGATTGCCCGATTCACAATAAATCAGCGCCCCCAGCAGTCTGGTTTCGTCCGCAGAGGCGTCCACCCTGCCCCTGTTCTGCAGACGCTTACGCTCTGCCTCGGCTTCTTCCCGGGCGCGGATCACTGCCATGGTCTCACCTTCGTCAATATGGTATCGCACATTGATGCAGTCGGTATAAACATAACCCACCTCATCTTCATATTCGACGCTGATCCAGTCGTTATTCATGACCTCGACAATATCCAAGCCTTCATCACGGGCAATATAGCCCCATACTTCTGCTTCCATGCTGGGTTCCTGCCGGACCCGGACAACATCTGTTTCGATAGACGCAATCCAGTTTCCTACATCATCCGCCATCTCCTGTGCCGCTTCGCCTGTCAGCAGGTATTCCTCGCTGGCCCAGCCGATCACATCCCCTGATTTGATTTTTACCCAATCCCCTTGCCGGTCTAGAATTGTTCCGCCGCAGTCCTTATATAGAAGCCCTACTTTTTCCGAATCTTCGTCCGCTTCCGCCCGGACATTCAAAGCTTTCTGCACATTAGCCATGGCAAGCTCTTCACCGATCCGCTGCTGTTCCTTCTCAAACTTCTGTTCTATATTCAGCTCTTCATCTTCTTCCGCTTCCATCTTGATTACTTTATTGACACTGGGATCAAGTATGGGGGCAATTCCCGAACTGACAAAGGATTCTTCTATATTTTCCGTGGCATTGGCGGTAACATCCTGCGATAACAGACAGCTCAAGCCGACAATCAGAGCAAGCATTGTGGCAATCAGCCTATTTTTCAACATGATTTCCTCCATTTTCATATATTAGCCGCAATCAGCTTCTGCTTAAACGGCCTATTTGTTACTAAATAATACGCAATATAATACATATATATTACAAAATTATTACAGAGAGTAACACTAATATACCAAATATTGGCTGCTTTGTCAACATAGATTTAAAAAATAACATAATGGTGGGGTAGTTAAGGCTTTGGAACGAAATAGAGTTAGTCAATATGTCGCTTCGGTATTCATCCGGATATTTTATTAGAACAAAGAACCTTGCTTACAATCAGCTTTCTTACTTGCGGAAATAGTAAGAACCTTGAAATCACTCATAACTCTTTAGACTTGCTGACACAGGCTTCCACCGCTGCTAAGACTGCTCCGCGCAGCCCTTTTTCTTCGAGGACTTTGACTGCTTCGATGGTAGTTCCGCCGGGAGAGCAGACCCGGTCTTTCAATACGCCGGGGTGTTCTCCTGTTTCTAGCACCATTTTGGCGCTGCCATATACTGCCTGCGCCGCAAAACGGTAGGCCTGTCCACGGGGCATCCCGGCTGCCACGGCACCATCTGCAAGGGCTTCAATAAACATATATACATATGCCGGCGCACTGCCGCTGACTCCCACTACTGCATCCATCAGATGCTCCGCTACTTCTTCCGCTTTACCGAAGCTCTGTAAAAGACAGATGCATTGCGCCATTTCCGCTTCTGTTACAAATTCATTACGGCATACGCCGCTGACTGCCTCGCCTACCAGTGCCGGGGTATTGGGCATCACCCGGACCAGCTTCACCGGTCTGGCAAATTGCTCTGCCAGCCAGCCAGTTGACTTTCCGGCTATTATGCTGATAATCACCTTATCATCAGTAATATCGGCGCTTATTTCCTTTATGACCTGTTCTGCTGTCTGCGGCTTCACTGCAATAACTAAATAATCGGCAAAAGCCACTACTGCATGATTATCCGCAACCGTCTTAATACCAAAACGCTCTGCCGCTTTCTCTATCGCCGGCTTAAAGCTGTCGGCTCCTATTATATCATTTTTATCCACAAAGCCCTTGGTAAGCATTCCGCCTATCATGGCGCTTCCCATATTACCTAATCCAATGAAACCGACTTTCATAATTAACCTCCGTACTGCCGTCGCTGTCTTTTTGCTTCATACATCAACACTGCCGCTGCTGTCGCCACATTCAGGGACTCGACTTTCCCCTCCATGGGGATTTTGATCTTTACATTGGCTTGTTCCGCTGTTTCCGGGCGTAATCCGTTTGCTTCATTGCCGATCAGGAACGATGTGCCGCCGATATAACTCTCATGATCATAGGCACCGGCCCCTTCAATCTGAGCGGCAAATACCCTGATACCCGTATGCCGCAGGTTAACAATCAGGTTCGGCAGATCTTCGACCACTAGGAAAGGTACCCGGAACACCGAACCCATAGTGGAACGGATGGTTTTCGGATTATAGACATCTACGCAGCTGCTTCCTATGAAGATGCCATCCACGCCGGCTCCTTCGCCGGTGCGGAATATGGTTCCCATATTGCCGGGGTCACGGATGTCTTCTAAAACCATATAAAGGGGCGGTTTTCCGCCTTTGTTATCCAAAAAGCCGGAAACCTCCCGCTGATACTGCTTTACCACACAAAGAATCCCCTGTGGCGTCTCGGTATCGGACATTTTGCGGAACACTTCGCTGCTAACTGTTTCAAAACCAACCTGCTCCAGCTTGTCCTGCACCTCCGGCTGCCGGTTTTTGAGCAGAAATTCCTCGCTTAGATAGATATTCCGTATCATGTCGGCGGGCGCCTCCAAAAACATCCGGCTTCCCTCGATAATAAAGGCTGTCTCCTGATCACGTGCGCGCGCCTTTTCCTGAAGCTGGACGATTCTTTTAACTTGGGGATTGGTCGCACTGGTAATCATTGGGATAGCAGCTTGCTGACTTCAAATTGGTAGCTGTTGACCTCTTTCTGCATCTTAAGCGCCTCGGCAATGTCAAAGTCCACAAACTCACCGTGTTGATAGCCCACCACGCGGTTTTTCTTGCCCTGGCAGAGGATGTCCGTCGCATATGCACCCATGATAGAGGCATAATAGCGGTCCTTACAGGTAGGGCTGCCGCCTCTTTGCATATAGCCAAGGATCGTCGCCCTAGTTTCCATGCCGGTGGCTGCCTCGATCCTTCTGGCCATGGAAGTGGAGTGGCCGATGCCTTCCGCATTGATAATAATGTGGTGAGTCTTGCCTTTTTTCCGGTTGCTGATAATGTTATCGACAATGACCTGCTCGTTATAATCATATTTACCGGGGATCAGGATATCCTCGGCACCGTTGGCAATGCCGCACCATAATGCAATATAGCCCGCATTCCTTCCCATAACCTCAATAATACTGCATCTTTCATGGGAGGAAGAGGTGTCACGGACCTTGTCGATGGCTTGCATCGCCGTATTGACCGCTGTATCAAAGCCAATCGTATACTCGGTACAGGCAATGTCAAGGTCAATCGTACCGGGTATCCCGACGGTATTGATGCCCTGCTTGGATAGATCCAGGGCGCCGCGATAGGAACCGTCACCGCCGATAATCACGATGGCGTCAATACCCTGCCTACGGCAGATCTCAGCCGCCTTTATCTGCCCTTCCAGCTCTCGAAACTCAGAACTACGGGCCGTTCCCAGTACAGTACCGCCGCGCTGGATGATCTCCGATACATGGTTTCTTTCCATTTCAAATATTTCTTCATTCAAGAGACCCTGAAACCCTTTTTTAATGCCCATTACCTTGATGCCGCTTACTATTGCTTTTCTGGCAACCGCACGGATCGCCGCATTCATGCCCGGTGCGTCGCCGCCACTGGTCAGTACCCCGATCGTTTTGATTTCATTAGCCATGTTTACTCCCGCTTTCTCTTGATATTCTATATCATTAATAATTATATATCACCCATGCTCTTTTCATTGTCCATTTTAGTTCATTTTAATCGTTTTTTCAATCTTTTTTAAAATCCCAGACTACTTTTACGTTTTCTTTGCCGAAGCTCTCCGCTAGAGAAGCGAGCAGTGCTTTATCCGCGCAAACATTTTTGCCGGGCGGCAGTCTTTTCATCGCTTTAACATCTTCCACATAAATAATGACGCTGTCATTGCCGTCGGAATAGGCCAGCAAAGATAAAAGCTGCTCATTTTGCTTTTCATATGAAGTCATGTCCGGAAACTTGACCCACAGCTTGCGGGGTACTTCGTTAAAATCAACGATTCTTTCACAGATCAGCTTGCCGTCCTTTTCTTCTTCCAAAGATACCCGGCCTTTTACAAATATCTTATTGTCCTCTGAAAGGGCACTGCTGTTTTTCTCATAATCTCTGGGAAAGACAATGACCTCAACCGCACCGACGAGGTCTTCTACCTGTAAAAAAGCCATGATTTTGTCATTTCTGGTATACTTGATTTTCTTGTCCGCAATAATACCGCCGATTACTGCCGTCTGATTGTCCCGGACGATCGTCCCGCCGCTATCCTCATCGAGATAAAAATCGGCAGTTTTATTGGTTATGCAACTTCGCCACATTTCTTCATATTCTTCCAAGGGATGGCCGCTGACATAGACACCCAGCACTTCCTTTTCAAAAGCTAGGCGCATTTCCTTGCTGTATTCCCCCACATCGGGCAGTTTTACCTCAAAATCCTCCTTCTGGTCTTCCGCCGCGATATCAAACAGACTCAGCTGGCCAGCCATATTGCTCTTCTTATCCCGCTGGATATGATCGACAATCTGTACATAAGCACTCATAAACTGCTTTCGGGTTCCCGGCAGGCTGTCAAAGGCTCCGGCCTTGATAAAGTTTTCAATCGCCTTTTTATTGATAATGTCTGCCATACGGCTGATAAAATCTTTCAGGTTGGTAAACGTTCCCCTGGCATTGCGCTCCTCTACCAGTGCTCTAATTACCGGATGGCCGACACTTTTGATTGCCGTCAGGGCATAACGGATGGAGGTGCCGCTGACGGAGAAACCGCCTTCGCCTTCATTCACGTCCGGCGGCAGGATGGCAATCCCCATATTACGGCAGGTCATGATATATTCCGCTACCTTCCCCGGATGATCAATAACCGAAGTCATCAAAGCCGCCATGAACTCGACCGGATAATAGTGCTTCAGATAAGCAGTCTGGTAAGAGACTACGGCATAACAGGCCGCATGTGACTTATTAAAAGCGTATTTGGCAAAATCCATCATATCGTCATATATCCGGACTGCTACTTCTTCGCCGATCCCTTTGGCAATACAGCCGGGCACGTCTTCCTCGGGATTACCGTAGACAAAATTCGCCCGTTCTTTTTCCATCACTGCCTGCTTCTTCTTGCTCATGGCCCGGCGCACCAGATCGCTCCGTCCCAAAGTATAGCCGCCCAGATCACGCACAATCTGCATGACCTGCTCTTGGTATACGATACACCCGTAAGTAGGCTTTAGTATCGGCTCCAATTGCGGACAGGCATAGGTAATCGCCTGATGGCTGTTTTTACCGCGGACATATTTGGGTATAAAATCCATTGGGCCGGGACGGTACAGGGAAATACCGGCTATGATATCCTCAAGGTTCTCCGGTTTCAGCTCCTTCATAAAGCTTTTCATGCCGCTGCTTTCCAACTGAAAGACCCCTTCTGTCCGCCCGCTGCTGATGGCTGCAAACACAGTCTTATCGTTAAAATCAATTGCATCAATATCAAGCTTTTCCCCGGTACTCTTTTCAATCATCTGCCCAGCGTTCTGCAGCACAGTAAGCGTCCGAAGACCTAAGAAATCCATTTTCAACAGTCCCAGCTCTTCTATCGTTGTCATCGGAAACTGCGTGGTAATAGCTCCTTCACTGCCCCGGGAAAGCGGGACAAATTCATCGGCCGGCCGGCTGCAGATCACCACGCCGGCGGCATGGGTAGAGGTATGCCGCGGCAGACCTTCCAGACGCCGGCACATGGTGATAAGATGCTTCACCTGCTCATCACCCTCATACAATCTGCGAAACTCTGGGTTGATTTCCAAAGCCCGTTCCAAGGTAATATTCAATTCATTGGGAACCATCTTAGCGATGGAATCCACATAAGCATAAGGCAGGTTCATGACCCTTCCCACATCGCGGATGACACCCTTGGCCGCCATCGTTCCAAAAGTAGCGATCTGAACCACCCGATCGGCACCGTATTTCCTGCTGACATAGTCGATCACTTCTTCCCGGCGGATAAAGCAAAAATCTATATCAATATCCGGCATCGAAATACGTTCCGGATTCAAGAAGCGCTCAAACAGCAGCTTATAACGGATCGGATCAATATTGGTAATATCTAGACAGTAAGATACGATGCTCCCAGCCGCCGAACCACGCCCTGGGCCGACGATAATATCATTTTCTTTAGCATATTTAATAAAATCCCACACAATCAGGAAATAATCCACAAATCCCATCGACCGGATGACATTCAACTCAAATTCCAGTCGATCTCGCAGCGAAAGACCGGTATCACCTGCCGCTGCGTCAATATTCTCACCGTACCGCTTCCTAAGCCCCGCGAAACACAGTTCCTTTAGATAGGAATAGGCATCATACCCTTCTGGCACATCATAACTGGGAAGCCTAGTTATGCCAAATTCTATCTCCACAAAACACCGGTCGGCAATCCGCTGAGTATTTTCCACAGCTTCCCACGCGTAAGGAAACAGCCCCTTCATTTCCTCCTCGCTCTTTACATAATATTGCCCTCCTTCATACCGCATCCTGTCTTCGTCTTCCAGCTTCTTCCCTGTCTGGATACACAAAAGGATATCATGGGCACCCTCATCTTCCCGATAGGTATAATGTACGTCATTGGTTGCTACCAAGGGGATTGTCAGCTTCTTGCTCATCGTAAGCAATGCCGTGTTCACAGTTCTTTGCTCCGGCATGCCGTGATCCTGAAGTTCCAGAAAATAATTCCCTTCCCCAAAACAATCACGATATTTAAGCGCTGCTTTTTCCGCTTCATCCACGAGACCCTTCTGGATATAACGCTGAACTTCTCCGGCCAGACAAGCCGACAAAGCTATAATGCCCTCATGATACTCCCGCAGTACTTCCATATCAACACGAGGCCGGTAATAATAGCCTTCGGTAAAGCCCTTACTGACAATCTTCATCAGATTGGCATAGCCGGTATTGTTTTCGGCCAGCAGCACCAGATGATAATAGCGGTCTTCTCCGCCGGCCAGTTCCTTATCATAACGGGAATTGGGGGCAACGTATATTTCGCAGCCTAAGATCGGTTTGATTCCTTGCGCTTTTGCTTCCTTATAAAAATCAATGACACCGTGCATTACGCCGTGATCCGTAATTGCGGCGCTGTCCATACCCAGTTCTTTTACCCGCTTCACATATTCTTTGATCTTATTAGAACCGTCCAGTAAACTGTATTCTGTGTGTACATGAAGGTGTGCAAAGGCCATGGGATTCTCCTGTGTTATTTATCTGATCGACTGTAGGCAGCGGACGCTTATCATTGCTGGCGAACCAAAAGCTTTGTTTATTATATCATAGTATTCAGCCGTTGGTAAAGCAGGGCTTATGAGGGATTGGCTTATGAGGGATTGGCTTTGCAGTCGTCGTCAGAGGGTACTGCAAAGCTTCGGCTCCGGTTCCGGCTCCCTTAGTTGCACTTATTTTCGAAAGCCGGAGCCGGAGCCGATGATGCATGGGCAAGATGACGATGACCGCTTCAGAAAAAGCCCCTTCTCAGCCTAAACTTACGCCGAGAAGGGGCTTCAATTAAATATAAAACCTCAGCAGCAGATACTACAAATATCTTTTCAGCACCTCAACCTTATCCACCTTCTCCCAAGGCAGATCCAAATCATTTCTCCCAAAATGCCCGTAAGCCGATGTCTGTTTATAAATCGGTCTTCTTAGGTTCAGCATTTGAATAATCCCTGCCGGACGCAAGTCAAAGTTCTCCCGGACGATCTCCACCATTTTCTCATCACTTACTTTCCCCGTTCCAAATGTCTCCACCATAACCGAAGTCGGCCGTGCCACTCCGATCGCATAAGACAGCTGGATCTCACACTTATCCGCCAGTCCCGCGGCAACAAGATTCTTTGCCACATAACGGGCCGCGTATGCTGCCGACCGGTCTACCTTGGTACAGTCTTTTCCGGAAAAAGCGCCGCCGCCGTGACGGGCATAACCGCCGTATGTATCCACGATAATCTTTCGCCCGGTCAGACCGGCATCCCCGTGCGGCCCGCCGATAACAAAACGACCTGTGGGATTAATAAAATACTTGGTATCTTGATCCAGCAATGTCTTCGGCAACACCGGATCAAATACATATTTCTTGATATCTTCATGGATCTTCTCCTGCGTCACATCCGCATCATGCTGGGTAGAGAGCACCACCGCCTCCAGACGGAGCGGCTGTCCATTTTCATCGTATTCCACTGAGACCTGGCTCTTGCCGTCCGGCCTTAGATATGGCAATGTTCCATCCTTACGTACCTTTGTAAGCTGGCGCACCAGCTTGTGCGCCAGTGAGATAGGATAAGGCATGTATTCTTCTGTCTCATTCGTCGCATAGCCGAACATCATCCCTTGATCGCCCGCGCCGATTGCTTCAATCTGTTCATCGCTCATTTCGGCTATTTTGGCTTCCAATGCCTTATCCACGCCCATGGCGATGTCGGAAGACTGTTCATCTATCGCTACTAAGACGGCACAGGTGTTGCCGTCAAAGCCATATTCAGATTTGTCATATCCGATTCCGACCACGGTGTCACGGACTATCTTCTGGATATCCACATAGGCTTTGGTGGTAATCTCACCCATCACTACCACAAAACCGGTGCAGGTTGCCGTCTCGCAAGCCACCCGGCTCATCGGATCCTTCTCCATTAATGCATCCAGCACGGCATCAGAAATAGCATCACACATTTTATCCGGATGCCCTTCTGTTACCGATTCTGAAGTAAATAAGTACTTGTCCATTAATTATCCTCCTTTGCGTTTTAAGTTACAGACTAATTTTTGTTTTATAAGGTATTTCCGGTTTATATAAAACAAAAAATCCGCTTCTAATAAGCGGACCTGATAATCGATAATCAAATCCTCTTATTGCTCGAAAACCCCGCAGGGTCACACTCGCTCAGGATGGCACCTTCCGCATTGGGGTTGCCGTGGTTTCATAGGTCCTATGTACCTCCACCACTCTGAATAAGAGACTCAATACAATATGGAATTAATTATCTTAGATAACAATAGCACTTGTCATCTATCTTGTCAATCCTTTATTGACATTTAATCATAAAAAAACTATAATTTCTATATAGTATACGGGGAGCACACATATGAGACGATTAAGCACATCGGCACTTACCCCCGGCATGGTGGTCGCCGAAGACGTATATACTTACAACAATCAGCTGATTTTTCCTAAAGGCCTTATTCTTACCGATAAAGCTATTACTAGGATGGAATTTTATTCCATCTTATATATACGTGTGGAGGACGATTCGGCCATATCTGAAGAGATTAAACCACTGCCCTCTTATTCGGAAAAGCTGAAAGCCACTCCCCAGTTTCAACATTTTCAAAAAGTGTTTACGGAAGATATCGACACTTTTAAAAGTGCCGTTAATGATGTAATCGATAAAGGCGCCCCCCTGAATGTGGATAAGCTCCTGTCCCAGACTATTGATCTGATCAGCAATAATACGAACTATGTAAATGTATTTGACATGCTTCATAATATGCGGCAGTACGATGACAGCACTTATGTCCACTGCGTAAATGTTGCCCTGATCTGCAATGTCTTTGCCCGCTGGCTGAGAATGACGTCAGAAGATATTAAAACTGCCACGATGTGCGGCTTACTGCATGATATCGGCAAGCTGATGATTCCGGATGACATCATCAAAAAGCCCGGAAAGCTAACTACACAGGAATACCGTACTGTGCAGAAGCACTGCCAGGAAGGCTATAAGATTCTGGGAGCTACCGCTTTAGACATCCACATAAAAAACTCTGCCTTGATGCACCATGAACGCTGTGACGGCACCGGATACCCATATGGCCTCCCGGCAGAACGCATCGATCATTATGCCAAGATGGTCGCTATCGCCGATGTTTATGACGCCATGACTTCTGCCCGTATTTATCGTGGCCCCTTGTGTCCTTTTGTAGTGATCTCAGTATTTGAAAATGAGGGCCTGCAAAAATATGACACCCATTTTATCATGACCTTCTTGGAAAATATCGTTAATACTTATCTGCTTAACCGCGTGAGGCTGAGTAATGGGATTGAGGGCGATATTATTTACATTAACCGTAACCACCTGTCGTCACCTACCATAAAATGCGGCAATCAATATATTGATCTTTCTTCCCGGCCGGATATTCATATTGAGGAGATTATCTGATCTGATTATTTCTGTTAGGATAATTGACTAAATTAACCAACTGACTATAATTGTACGATGTGAACTAAAAAACGGGCTCAGCCCGTTTTTAATTTAAACTTCTGTAAATCCCTTTCGGTACTAACTTTTTCTATCTGGGCACCCAGCAACTGGAGCTTAAGGTGAAAGTCTTCATATCCACGTTCGATATATTTGATGTCGTCTACCGTGGTGGTTCCTTCTGCCGCCAGACCCGCAATCACCAAGGCCGCTCCCGCACGCAGGTCGGGAACCGTGATGCTGGCACCGGTATATTTGGATACGCCGTCAATAATTGCCGTATTGCCTTCTACTTTGATATTTGCCCCCATCCGTATCAGCTCGTCCACGTACTTAAAGCGGTTTTCAAAGATGCTTTCCGTCACAATACTGGTTCCCTGCGACAGAGCCAGCGCCACTGAAATCTGAGGCTGCATATCTGTTGGAAACCCCGGGTATGGCAAGGTCTTGACATGGCTATGGTGCAGGGGCTTGGAGGAAACTACCCGCACCGCGTCATCGGATTCCTCCACTTCGCAACCGATTTCCAGCAACTTGGCACTGATCGACTCCAGATGCTTGGGAATGACGTTCTTTACGGTGACATCGCCTTTTGTCACGGCTGCCGCAAACATAAAGGTTCCGGCTTCGATCTGATCCGGGATAATGGCATATTCCGTTCCGTGCAGCCTAGGCACGCCTTTTATCTTGATGACATCGGTACCGGCGCCTTTTATATTGGCTCCGCAGCTGTTCAAAAAGTTGGCAAGATCGACTACATGCGGTTCTTTGGCTGCATTTTCAATGGTGGTCTGCCCTTCTGCCATCACGGCCGCCAGCATGATATTGATGGTGGCACCGACGGAAACCACGTCCATATAAATATGATTCCCTCTGATCTTTTCAGCATCGGTTATGATCAGGGCGTGTTCTATCTTTACATTCACACCCAAAGCCCGAAAACCCTTGATATGCTGATCAATAGGCCGCAGCCCGATGTTGCAGCCGCCCGGTAGCGCAACCACCGCCTTCTTATATTTGCCTGTCAGCGCTCCTAGCAAATAATAGGAAGCCCGTATTTTCTTGATATAATCCTCTTCTATAACAACATCGTGAATGCCTCGTGCATTTATTTTTACCGTATGTCTGTCAATGCGGTCAATAACAACACCTATGCTTTCCATAGCCTGCATGAGCACATTGGTATCACGCACATCCGGTACATTTTCAACTACTACGGTCTCATCTGACATGATGGCCGCCGCAAGGATTGCCAGTGCCGCATTCTTGGCGCCGCCGATCTCTACTTCGCCCACCAAAGGATTCCCGCCTCTAATTGCATATTGTTCCATGGTGTACCTCTAACAGTTTCCAAGTATTTATTTATTATAACATATTTTTTTATTTTGTAAACTTCAATTTTAACAAGTGGCTTTAGTCAAGATATTTCAAAGGGTTGACCTGACTTCCTCCAATCAGTATTTCAAAATGCAAGTGCGGCCCGGAACTGATGCCCGTATTACCGCTTAAGGCAATCTTTTGTCCTTGTGACACGGTCTGACCCGTGGATACCAATATCTTACTCAGATGGGCATATCTGGTCTGACGACCGTCGGCATGATTGACATAAACCACGTATCCATACCCGCTGCCCCAACCGGCCTTCGCTACGGTTCCCGCTGCCGATGATGTTATTGCAGTTCCCACCGGTGTAGCCCAGTCCACACCTCTATGATAGGTGCTGGCACCTCTGGTAGGTGCTGACCTTTTGCCGAAGCCTGAAGAAAGACGCCCCCCCATCAGCGGCTTAAGATAAATCGGCGGTATTTTCGTCCCCCGTTCCACGATCTTGGGGACGGCTTCATAGGTGATTTCTTCTTTGATGATTTCCCTGCTTACTTCCTTGTTATTGCGGTAAGACGTAAGGGCAACCACTTTGCGATGACCGGCGGACGGCTCCTGTAATGTCTTGGTCTGATTGGTATACCATTCGTCGTTATCAATATAAATGATTTCCTCTTCATAATCTTCCTCAATATATCGCTCTTCCTGACGCTCAATAGTTATTTCAGGTTCCGGAACCGTTATGACCAGACCGTCGCCAATGCGGATGATAGACTTTTCATCTTCAAGGGTCTCATTCATTTCAATGATTTTTTCCATGGGTATATTCGTTTTTAAGGAAATCGCCGACAATGTATCGCCTTCTACCACCTCATAAATTTCGCTTTTTTCTTCTTCTTTTGTAATCTCGGCAATCGCCGTGTCAATATCGGTTAGCTCGTCTTTCGACAAATATGCTTCCACCACTTCAACAGTATCTCCAAAATTAATATAAATTAACCCATTATCATAATCTTCAAAATCTTTTTCAACTGCCGGCTCAACGGAGGCAAATATTTCTTCCACTAGTAAATCAATTCCGGCCGAAGTGCTGACCACTTCTGCTTCCGTTGCTTTTATTTCTTCTTTGGCCAGCACTTCGGAAGTCAAGACTGAAAGCTCTCTTTCCGCGTCCAGCGAAAGCTCGACATCATATTTCTTTTCAGCATCATATTGGTTAATGGCCGCCCGGAGCAAAGTAAGAACCTCTTCTTTACTGGCGAGGTTTACCATGAACTCATTGATTTTAACCGTATAGGAGCGGTGCATGGTCTGGTGTCTACTGTCAAAGAGCACATCGACCATATTATTCAGTACCATGGCCGGATCATCTACCTTACCCCATAAAACCTCACTGCCTTCTATCGTTATCTCGGCGTCAATAAATACCAGTTCCGGACTGGCAGCGGCAATCTTACGTCTGGCTTCTTTCAGAATATCCCCGACCTCTTCCTGGGTAGCTGTCATTCCGACATTGACTCCGTTAAGAAAAACCGTAAAGGTATTGTTACCCGACCATTCAAACGGCGTATAGGCCGGCAGAAAAAAAATATTAATAATGACTGCCAGTATAGCAATCTCTATCCCCCTGATTCTTAAGCGCTTATGATTTCGGGTTATATATTTCATAGATGCTCCATTGAATTCACAATTCGTAACAAATTCGTAACAAACTAATTCTAACAGTAATTTTTATGCTTGTAAAGACTAAAAAACATGTACAGTATATAATAGAAAATATACAAAGAAATATAAATACCACAAAGCGGCATGGCTACGGGAGTTTGACAGTTAAATAG
>DBDG01000063.1:18634-63954 GCA_002293475.1 Lachnospiraceae bacterium UBA938 | reverse complement strand
GATAACAGGCATAACGTGAAAGCACATAATCTTTGATTTCCTTTTCGGCATTTTTAGGCATTTTTATCGTTTTGTTGATGTCAACAAAATGATCCGACACATTGTTTTCACTGTTTTCACAGGCATCTTTAGCTTTGTCAATTACCTTATTGAAATTTCTCCATTCAGAATAATCCAGTGCAACTTGCAATTCTCTTGCATACCAAAATTCCTGACCATATTCATTTTCATGTCTTATAGATTCAAACAATGATTCTGTATAACTGCTTTCTTCTTCAATAGACCTTGCCCCATATACCTGTGAACTTCGCTACGTGCGGTGGAGTAATAGTCAGGAAGATGAGCAAGGGGTCGGAACCAAATAATACACAGGAGGAAAACAATACTATGACAATCCGTACACTTAAAAGCAAAGTCGTTAAAATGCAGGAACTTCAAGCCGAAATCGACAAGCTCAAAGCACAAGAAGAATCAATCAAGGACGCAATCAAGGCAGAAATGACACAGCAGAATGTTGATGAACTGGAAGTGGGGGCAAACATTATAAGCTGGAAATTAAGACAAAGCAAGAGAATCGACACATCCAAGCTTAAAAGCGAACTTCCCGACTTGGCAGAAAAGTATTCGGCAATCACCGAGTCAAGACCGTTCTGCATCCTGATAAACAAGAAGAAAGCCCATGCTTAACGGTAATTAAACATGGGCCGGTGTAAGCAAGCTGCACTCACACACTACATATCAAGTGTAGCTTGCTTCTGCCAAATAAGCAATCACAACTGAATAACCACTATAACCGCTATTACTATTGTAATAGTGACAGAAAATCAACCCAATCAACCAAACAGGAGGAAACACCATGATAGCAATCAATTTCAAAACAGAAACATTCGGAGTAAGAAACGAGGATTTGACAGCATTTCACCAAGTGGCAGAGTTCATCAACAAAAACAATAAGAATATCAACGTTTTCTCGGTATCAGACAGCGATCCGTCTGATATTGAAGAAATCCACTTATTCAAAGAAGCTGCTGCCCGTGTGGCCGGTAATATCTTTGTGGTTCAAGAACTAGCAACGCTTCCTAGTTATAACTCCATGCACAGTATGATGAGACTTTTTGACGGCTATGAGATACATAAGACGTGGGCCGTTCTTCATCAAGATATCAGCAACCGCTTTCTATACTTTTCCCTGATTGATAGTGACGGGAAGCCATTATGCTTCAATGCATCCAAAAGCACAATCGAAGAAGAGCGGAGCAAAGCACCAACACAATTAGATTACAGCCATCTACAGACAGTGTTTGATGACTTTTACATAACAGTAACTATTCCGAAATTCCTGTCTATTATGGATATGGAGCGATGGCAACGTAAGGTTATTTCATCGGCACTGGCTTAATTGCAATAGCATTTAACAATAAAATAATCAAAGAAGGGAGTAGCAATCAGCATGGGAGCAATCGAAAAATCATTCCATCGGTATGTACAAGATACCGTGAACTTCGGAAACATCGAAGAATCAGCAGAATCAAAGGAAGTCTATCAGAACATTAGTAAATGCCTAAGACCAGCCGGATCAGCAAGCATCGGTGAGGAAATTACTTCTTGATCGGATATTATTTATCCAAACGGTAATAATATACTTGAATTTGTATAGGAATTGCTATATAATTATATACAGAAAGGAAGTGATATTATGGCACAGGTAAATATCCGTATGGATGATAACTTAAAAGATAAGGCCGACAAGCTTTTTGAAGAATTAGGGTTAAATATGACAACAGCATTTAATATTTTTGTCCGTCAAGTGGTCAGGCAAGGGGGAATCCCTTTTGATATAACCGTCAAGACAGATCCCTTCTACAGTTCAAGCAACATGAAGGTGCTTCGGCAGTCAATTGCAGATATGGACGCTGGCATTAATGCAGCCGAACATGATCTTATCGAGGTAGACGATGATTAAAGTAAGGCACGATATAGCATGGAACGACTATGTTTATTGGCAGACACAAGACAAAAAGACTTTACGTAAGCTGAATGCCTTAATTAAGGATATAGAAAGAAGCCCGTTTGTGGGGATAGGGCATCCCGAACCGCTGAAGCATGATCTGTCCGGCTGGTGGTCACGTGAGATTGATGAAGCAAATAGGATTGTTTACCGTATCAAAGATGGAAAGCTTGAGATATCGCAGTGTAAAGGTCATTATAATAACTGAATGATATTTGTTGGAATTGTAGAGAGGTGGCTGTTGAGCTGCCTCTTTTATTACTTGCATTGATAACTTTTAAGTATTGACATAGCAATAACTTTAAGTATAATAGAATTGACATCCGAGAAAGGAGTGACAGTCAATGAGAACATGGAAAGAAGTAAGACCAGACATATACACAGCCGAAGAAATAAGGGAAAGTGATTTGCGTGTTGCCATAATCGGCGAACTGATTAAAGTCCGTCAGGAAAAGAATATATCACAGCGCGAACTTGAGCAGTTAAGCGGAGTAAAACAGCCTATTATATCAAGAATGGAATCAGGTGAAACCAGTCCGCAGCTTGATACCGTATTAAGGCTTTTAGCACCTTTGGGAAAGACGTTGAAGATTGTGCCGATTGAAGAACATAAGACGAACAAAGAAACAAAAGCTAATTATAGCCAAAGCACTGTTTGAAAGCGGTTCTGTTGGTGATATCGCACAGGCTCAAGCATTATATACCGAAGCACAGAGAGAAATGTCTGCATGGACACCAGGCGAACTAGATTTCTCACAGATTACAGCTTCTGCATCCAAAGCAGGCGGTGATGCCGGTGATGCCTACCTTGAAGCATTTGAGGATGAATTCAAACAGCTTAAAGAACTGTTTGATGACGGTCTTATAACTGAAAACCAATATCTTGACCGCTTACGGGTGTTATATCAGCGTTATTTTAAAGAGCGTAAGGAATATGTAAGGGAATATGCCCAAGTTTACAACTTCTTTTACAACTTTTCAAGTCCGAAATATGCAAACATATGCTATTTTATGCCACTTTATGGTTTGAACTGACTCTTCCAAACCACCCAAAATCCCAGTAAAGACAAGCATTTACCACGTTTCACACGAACTCCTGAAAGATTCTCAGCATATGTTAAAATAAAAAGCCGGGAGTTTTATGTTTCGGGTCAGAGAACAATTAAGGTGCAGTGACCGGTTGGTCAATGCATGTGGAAATAAAGGAGTTACGGTAGCAGTGTTAGATACAGGAATAGGAAAGCATCCGGACTTTGATAGCCGGATTCTTTCTTTTAAGGATTTTTTGAACGGTCATAACGGTCAGTATGATGACAGCGGGCACGGGACTCATGTGGCGGGATGTATAGCCGGGAGCGGTTACGCCTCGGATGGAAAATATAGAGGTATGGCACCTTGCAGCAAGCTGTTGATCGGCAAGGTACTTAACCATAAAGGGGACGGTAATATCGAAGAAATGATCAACGGGATCCATTGGGTCCTAGAAAACAAAGATAAATATGATGTCAGGATATTAAATATTTCGATTGGGATGTCGGAAGGAACGGAAAAGGAAAGGATGGAACGGCTGCTTAGAGCCGTTGACGAGGCATGGCGGGAGGGACTTGTGGTAGTCTGTGCCGCCGGCAATATGGGGCCGGAACTGATGACCCTTTCACCCATCGGAACCTTAAAAAAAGTAATTACAGTAGGTTGTAACGAAGGAGGGTATTTTGGCAACCGGGAGTATCTGTGCGAAAACTACTCCGGCCGTGGCCCCAGTCCTTTTTCAGTGAAAAAGCCTGATGTGGTGGCTCCGGGCACCGACATTGTTTCATGCAATCTGCATATCGAACGCCGCGGCGGCAAATACCGCAATGCATATGTCTCCAAAAGCGGCACGTCCATGTCAACGCCGATTGTTTCTGGCGGTCTGGCGCTTCTTTTTCAAAAATATCCGTATTTTTCCAACGAACAGGCTAAGAAAAAACTTCAGCATAGCGCTACAGATCTGAACCTGCCCTGGAGCAAGCAGGGGTGGGGGATGATGAACGTAGAGAGGATGTTAGGGTCGTGAAGATATATTGTTGACAACATATATCACTAAAGGAAAATAGATGATCCGTAATAAAAAATAAAACGCCCGCAGATCTGACGAGGATCGGTGGGCGTTTTGCTGGCTTTGGTCAGTGGCAAGCCTGTCAAATAACAGGGGTTACGCTCGCTGTCCCGCAGCCGTCAAACATAGAAGTGGTATCGGCTAAGGAAGTGTCCCACTTGGCTCCGTCTACATATATAGTGGCCAAGTTAGAGCTGTAGCTGAACATTTCCGTCATGTCACGCATAGCAGATGTTTCAAAGCTGGTCAAATCCAGGCTGGTCAGGCTGGTGCAGCCGGCAAACATATTGGACGCGGAGACAGCATTGGCAGTGTTATAATTACTGACATCCACTTCATCAAGAGAGTAACAGTTATAAAACATATAGTTAAAAGAAGTTCCGTTCGTTGTATCAAAACTGCCGGTGTCTAGGCTGGATAAGTCATTGCAGCCGGCAAACATCATATGAAAAGAGGCGACACTGGACGTATCGAAATTACTTAAATCCAATTCCGTCAGATTTTCATCGGCACTGAACATCCATCTCATGTCAGTGACCATGGAAGTATCAAAACTACTCAGATCCAAGCTCGTAAGACTGTCGCAGATCGCAAACATGGCCATCATATCGGTAACCGCAGATGTGTCTAAGCCGCTCACGTTTAATGCTGCCAGATTACGGCAGTAGGAAAATAGGCCATTACAAATTGTGCTTGTGACCCCGCCATAAATAACGATTGAAGTCAGATCATTTCTTTTACTGAAAAAAGGCGATGAGGAAAATGATTCACTGTTTAGTACCGTCAGATAATCTATATCGTCCACATTATATTTCCCGTAAACAATCACGTCATTGGCAGCACCTTTGTAATTGGTCAAGGCTATCGTCCCTGCCGTACTGTCTAAACGATAGTCCCAGTTGGACAGTTCTGTAACCGGTGCCGTTAGCAGTTCGCCGCAGACGGTGCATACCCCGTTGACGAAGTTATGGCCGGGCGCATTTTCATAAACTGTGCCAGTAGCTTCGCAGACGGTGCATGTCACAAGATATATGCCCTCCGTAACGCAGTCGCACTCTTGGACGATCTGGGTAACCTGCCAAGTGTGATAGGCTCCGCAGATACTGCTTCTGTGCGCCAGATGGATATCCCGGACATCCGCATGGACATGGCCGTCGGTTGCGGCAACGGCACCGGCACCGGTCGACATACTGAGCCATACCAGCGTAGTACAAAGCGTAACAGCGGCAATACTGAATAATTTTGAAAATAATGCTCTCATCGGCTTTTCCTCCCAGATATCATGTTAGAATCAGTGTCCTTATTATCATAAACCCAACGCGCACTCATGTCAATCTAAATAAAACAAATTGATTGATAAATATATTGGTCATTTTAGTAATTCAGTAAGAAAAAATCAATATATTAAGCAAATAACAAGAAGTCTGAGCACATGACATAATAAGATGTATAGTACAAAAAGCATGATAAATATCAAAAGATTGTCTTGCATAATGATATATGTTATAATTAGAAATATATAACACGTGGATATAATGATAAACCCATATGCGACATGCCTGTAGAACTAGTGAAATAATTCATAAGGAGGACGTTTATGAGCGGAAGTAAAGTACTATATGAAGAATTAAGGCCAGATGAATTTGTTGAGAAGGTAAACGAGTGTCCGATCGCCTATCTGCCTTTGGGTACTTTGGAATGGCATAGTTTTCACATGCCCTTGGGCGCGGACGGCCTGCAGTCCAAAGGTATATTTGAACGGCTGGCGGCCGAAATCGGCGGGATCGTGCTGCCGATGCTGTTTCTTGGCCCGGACATCGTCCTCGAACAGGAAGGCATGTCGTATTATGGGATGGAAAAGCTCAGCTTTGAAGACGGACATCCGCAGTTATTGGAAGGCAGTGCCTATTACATAGAAGATGAACGGTTTATCGATATCCTGGATGCGATTATGCATAATCTTGCGCGCGCAGGGTTTAAGGCAGTCGTCGGTCACGGACACGGTCCGTCAACGAAACTTTTTGCGCAATGCAAGGAACAGTTCAAATTAACATACGGGCTCCGGCTTTATAGCCTCTGGGAGCTCGGTTATCAAGGCGAGGATGGCATCATAGGTGATCATGCGGCGATGAACGAGACCTCCTTGGTGATGGCACTCAGGCCGGAACTGGTTGATATGGATAAGCTTCCGTCCGACGGTGCCCCGTTAAGCGTCTGGGGCAGGGATCCCCGCGTTTTTGCCTCCGCGGAGCGGGGCAAGCAAATCATAGACAATAACGTTGCGAAGATTGTCGCGGAGCTTAAAAAGATTGCCGCCGACATGCCCAAGGGAGAAAGAGGGCTTTGCTATCATGACGTGAAGTCGCTTTTGGAGTAAGCGCCTACGAAATAATCCTAGCCTCAATGAACCTGACTTCATGGGGTTCGAGTATGCACGTTGAGGTCAGGGTGCCGGCCGCCAGGAGCTTATTACGTACAAGTTCCAATTTTGCCCCCTTGACAGCAACCATAAATAATGTTAAAATATTTAAACCTAAATGATTTGTTAAGGTTAGCGGGAGTAACAGATGATGTAGCGGAAATTAACAAGCGTAAGTTATGTACATTGAGAAAAGGGGAATAGACACAATTTGCAGTATGGACTTGTTTGACGCAGTTTGTATCGTGTCATTATTATTACTGTTTATGGGATTATTTAATAATAACTAAACATACATATTCCCTTTTAATCCTCAGCATCCTGTCGCTTAATAGCTATTCTGGGTGCTGTTCATTACATTCACTGTACAGTCTCATAATATTGATGTCCGCTTTGAAGCTGTTATTCAAGAAAGGACAGATTATGAATCAGAGCTTTACTTTCCAGAAACTGGTTTTCCCCGGTGTCTATTTAATTAAACCATATATTATACGTGACAGCCGCGGCTCTTTTATAAAAGATTACTCCAAGGAAGCATTCGCGGCGAACGACATCAAATACGACCTGAAGGAAGTATATTATACGGAGTCCCGCAAGGGCGTCATACGGGCGATCCATTTCCAGAGCGTGAAAGAGCAGCCCAAGCTGATCAGGTGTATTTGCGGATCGATCTTCGAAATTATTGTCGATCTGCGTACTGATTCCCCTTATTTTGGGCAATGGCGCGCCTTCATGCTTAACGGCAGCAATCAGGACCAGATCCTGATCCCGGTGGGCTGCGGGCATGGCTATATCGTTCTGGAAGATGCCATCGTTTCTTACAAATGTGCCGAGAAGATTTATGCTGAATATGACGACGGCATCATATGGAATGACCGGGAGATTGCCGTTCAATGGCCTGTCCATAAGATCGGCGGCATTGATAAGATCATACTTTCCGACAAGGACAGGCAGCTCCAGACTTTTGCCCAATATAAGATCAAATTAAAAACAGCCATGGCGGCAGAACTCACCCTGACCTGACCATAGCGCAAAACCCGCTCGGACATCTTTCCGGGCGGGTTTTGCGCTATGGTAAATCCTCTTATCTATTCGGCATTTTTATGTAGGGTTTCTCTTCGCCGATCGGCTTGTAGGCCGGGCGGATGATCTTTCCGTTATTGGTCAGTTCCTCCATGCGGTGGGCAATCCAGCCGCTGATCCGGGCGATGGCAAAGATCGGCGTATACAGTTCAAGCGGAAGCCCCAGCATGCTGTAGGCAAAACCGGAATAAAAATCAACGTTCGTACTGACGCCCTTATACATCTGCCGTTCGGCGGCGATTACCTGCGGTCCCAGTTTTTCGACCAGGGCGTACAGGTTGAATTCATCGCGCAGCCCCTTTTCATCGGATAAAGTGGCAACGAAAGAGCGGAATATCTCGGCGCGGGGGTCGGATTTGGAGTAAATCGCGTGGCCGACGCCATAGATCAGCCCGGAACGGTCAAAAGCTTCTTTATGGAGGAGACGCCGCAGGTAAGCGGACACTTCGTCCTCATCGGTCCAGTCCTTTATTTCTTTTTTTAGTTCCTCGAACATCTTCACCACTTTGATATTGGCACCGCCATGCCTTGGGCCTTTCAGCGAACCGATGGCCGCGGCGATGACCGAATAGGTATCGGTGAGGGTGGAGGTAACCACATGGGTGGTGAAGGATGAGTTGTTGCCGCCGCCGTGCTCCATATGCAGAACCAGGGCGATATCAAGAAGCTTGGCTTCTAACGGTGTATAAGAGCTGTCGGGGCGTAAGATGTGTAGTATGTTTTCGGCGGTGGATAGCTCTGGTAAGGGCTTATGGATAAAAAGACTTTTGCCGTCATGATAGTGGCAATAGGCCTGATAGCCATAGATCGTCAGTAAAGGGAATAAACTGATCAGCTGTAAACCTTGGCGGAGGACGTTGGAGAGGGAAGTGTCATCGGCGCGGTCATCATAGGAATACAAGGTCAGGACGCTGCGTGCTAGGGCGTTCATCATGTCGATGCTGGGCGCTTTCATAATAATATCCCGGACAAAGCTGGTAGGGAGGCTGCGGTAACCGGACAGAATCTTGACGAAGGAAGCTAACTCGTCTACGTTCGGCAGCTTATTAAACAACAGCAGGTAGGTGATTTCTTCAAATCCAAAGCGGTTTTCCTTGGAAAAGCCGGCAACCAGATCCTCGACGTCATATCCTCTATAATAAAGCTTGCCGTCCGCGGGGACGGTTTCACCGTTCACTGTGGCTGTCGCCCGTACATCGGAAATATTGGTGAGACCGGCTAGGACACCCTTGCCATTTAAGTCACGCAGGCCTCTTTTTACGTCATATTTCGTAAAAAGCTCCGGTTCGATCAAATTGGATTTCGCGCTTAATTCCGTAAGTGCAATGATTTCGGGCGTAATTCGGGAAAAAATATTCTGCTCCATAAGCACTAGCTCCTTTCAAAAATAATAAAAATTAATTTAATCATAACATAGCTTTTGCAATCCGCACAAGGTATTTGAGAAAATTTGCAAAAAAACTATGCAAACCACAAAATCCCTACTGGATTTTTATGTGAATCCATAATAAAATAAAACTGTGTAAAACAATTCTAGTCACGCAAATACAGTGGACAGGAGTCAAGGTTCAGATGGCAGAGAAAAGTATTTCGGCAATTGATTTATTGCGGCAGGAAATGAAGAAGGCTGGGGTGGATGTTTACCTGATCCCCACCGAAGACTTCCATGGTTCCGAATATGTCTGTGACGCCTTTAAGGTGAGAGAGTATTTTTCCGGCTTCAGCGGCTCGGCGGGGACATTGGTGGTAACCCGGAACGAAGCCGGTCTTTGGACCGATGGAAGATATTTTATTCAGGCCGGCCATGAACTGGCCGGGAGCGGGATCCGCCTTTACAAGATGCGGGAGCCGGGCGTGCCGACGATAGCGGAGTATCTGAAAAATACGATGAAACCGGGTCAGAAGCTGGCTTTCGACGGACGCTGCATCAGTGCCCGCGCGGGCTTGCGGTATGAGACGGCACTTAAGGCGGCGGGAGTCGGGATTCTTTACGAACGGGATCTGACAGAATCGATCTGGACTACGCGCCCCGGACTTCCCGGCAAACCGATATGGCATCTGCCGTTTACATGGAGCGGCCAGTCCTGCCGGGATAAGCTCGGCAAGGTGAGAGAAGAACTGCGCCGGGCGGGGGCATCGGCTTTTTTGCTGACCCGGCTGGATGACCTGATGTGGCTGTTCAATATCCGCGGCGCGGATATCCCCTGCAATCCGGTGACCCTCGCCTACGGTTATATCGACGAAAGCGAAGCGGTTTTGTTTGTCGGCGAGGGAGGGCTTAGCGAAGAATGTCGGAAAGCTTTGCCAAAAGAGGGGGTAACCGTACATGACTATAGTCGCTTCTATTCATGGATGAAGGGCCTGCACCAGAAGAAAGTCCTGATTGATGACAATAAGTGTAATTATTATATATTTAAACAATTAGAACACTATAAAGAGCAGGAACAGATAGACGGCCTAGTGATCAGTAAGAATCCCACCGAACGTTTAAAGGCGGTCAAGAATCCGGTGGAATCAAAACATATCCGGGAGGTCTACCGTGTTGACAGCGTAGCGGTGACCCGGTTCATCCGCTGGATCAAAGCGCAAGGCGAGAAAGAGGCCGTTACGGAGGTCCAGGCAGCAGCTTATCTGAACAGGCTGAGAAGGGAAAGCCAAGGTTTCCTTGACTTATCCTTCCCAACGATATGTGCCTATGGAGCCAATGCCGCCATGATGCATTATGAAGCCAAGGAGGGGAGCAGCAGCCGGATCCTGCCCGCCGGCCTTCTCCTGGTAGATTCCGGCGGCCAGTACATGGGCGGAACCACGGATGTGACCAGGACGGCTGTAATGGGTCCGATCAGCCATGAAATCAGGCGTCAGTATACAGCTGTCGTCAAGGGCATGCTGTCCCTTAGCCGGGCGGTATTCCTGCACGGCTGTACCGGAAGAAACCTAGATATTCTGGCTAGGGAAGCACTGTGGCAGATGGGGATCGACTACAAATGCGGAACTGGCCACGGCATCGGATATATGCTGAATGTCCATGAGGGGCCGCAGAATATCGGCTGGACTTATAACAAGGATATCACGGAGACAGTCCTAGAGCCGGGCATGCTGCTGTCTAATGAGCCCGGAGTATATCGCGAGGGCAGCCACGGGATCAGGATAGAGAACATCCTAGCCGTAAAAGAGATCATGCGGAACCAGGATGGCTTATTTCTGGGCTTTGACACCCTGACCCTAGTTCCGATAGACATAGCAGGAATCGATGTGTCACTTATGACTGCTCCGGAGATCAGCCAGCTCAATGACTATCACCGCCGGGTACGTGAAGAATTGAAAGATTACCTTAACAAAGAAGAACAGGAGTGGCTGGATGAAGCGACAAAACCAATCGGATAGGAAGGCAGGCGGCCGCGTCTTCTTGCTGGACAGCATCAGGGGAGCGGCGGTGGTTAATATGGTGGCCTATCATGCCGTTTATGACCTGATCCAGATGTTCGGATTGCCGCTCGGCGGCGGGCTCAGAAGGTTTTACCCATGGCAGCAGGCGATCTGCATTACCTTTATCCTGATTGCCGGGATTTCGTTTCAGCTAAGCCGCAAACCATGGCGTAACGCCCTGGAAAGAATAATATGCGCCGGCATCCTGACCGCTGTGACCGCGCTGGCAATGCCGTCGGAACTCATCATGTTCGGCATCATACATTTTCTGGCCGCGGCCGTATTGCTGACCATCCTATGTCAGCCGTTGTTAAAGAAAATACCTACCGGGGCGGGTTTCCTTGTCTCATTAATTATATTTGTCTTAATCCGGCATATTGCCGGCGGCTGGATCGGCTTAAGCGGCTTATGGGTGTGGGAACTGCCGCCGGCACTGTACGCAAGCCGGTTTCTGTTCTGGCTGGGCTTTCCTTCCGCGCAGTTTTACTCGGCCGACTATTTTGCGGTCCTGCCTTGGATCTTTCTTTACTGGGCCGGATATTTCGGCGGCCGGTGGTGGATAAAGGGCAGCGGCCTGATCAGGAACCGGACAGCCGTTCCGGAATCGGGGTTATACCGTCTGGCCGACAAAAGCCTAGGTGCGGTCGGCAGAACCAGCTTATGGGTCTACATGCTGCATCAGCCGGTTATCTATGGGATATTGCTTTGGCTGGACCGGCTGGGACAGATATAAGACATGACCGGAGCTATGCTTTTTCAGCTTTATTTTATGAGGACAGGCTTAATGGGAAAAGTTATCATAATATACTGTAATAATATAACGAGAAGATAAGGAGAACGCATGGAGTACACGGATCCCGGCCAAAAGAGATACCGAAGAAAAAGAATCCCCAAGAATAAAAGCATGGGAAGAGGCAGCCTCAATCTGATTATGACGGTTATACTATGTGTAATCGCCTTGGGGGCCCTGACCGGCTGCATCATCTTGCTGCTGGAGAATCTTCAGCTAAAACAAGTTTCGGAAGTGATGGCGCTGACGGAAGAAAGCGGCCTGACAGAGGCAATAACGGAAGCGGACATAGCCGGGCAGGATACGTCCATTGTCTCGGCCGAGAAAACATACTCGGAAGAGGAAGTACAGGAAATATCGGAGGCTTTAGCGGAACAGGCCGCCGATGAAGCCGCCGACGAGGTGCTGAACCGGCTAAAGACACAGCTGGTGGACGGGGAAGACTTCTCCGCCATCTTAAGGGAATTTTACCCAGAGGAAATCGTCGTAGTTGCCAGTGGTAGCTATCATTTCATCCCTGTTTCGGAGAGCCTTAAAAAACATAGCTATAATAAAGACCTGTTTATTCTTGATGATCAGGAGATCCTTACCTATCAGGACGCAGACGGCAATGTATTATCCCAGAAAGGTATCGACGTTTCCCGTTACCAGGGCGATATCGACTGGGGCAAAGTGGCCGGGGACGGCGTAGAGTTTGCGATCATCAGGCTGGGGATCAGGGGCTCCGCCGAGGGCACGCTGGTACTGGATCCGTCTTTTGACCAGAACATGCAAGGGGCGGCCGCAAACGGCATTGATACGGGTGTTTATTTCTACACCCAGGCGCTTGATGAAGCCGAGGCCGTGGAAGAGGCCGAATTTGTCCTGGAACATCTGAGCGGATATGACATTGCCTATCCGGTGGTTCTAGATGTCGAATACATAGAAACCGCAGATCCCAGGACGAAGGATATGACCCAGGAAGACTGGACCAAGGTGACGATAGCCTTTTGCGAGCGGATTAAGGATGCCGGCTATACGCCGATGATATACGGCAACCTGCGTAGTTTCATGTTGATGCTGGATATGGAGCAGCTTGAGCAATATGAAAAATGGTTCGCGTTTTTCCGGACCCCGATTTATTTTCCTTATGAGCACAGCATATGGCAGTATAGTAATAAAGGTCAGATTGACGGGATCAATGGCGATGTGGATCTGAATATAAGCATGAGGGAAGTGGGGTCAGAGTGAGGATCCAGGCAGAAAGTGTTTGAGAACGAACCATCAATGGTCATAACCGGTGACTCCTGTCTGGCGAATCATGTGCAAATCATGTCACGCATCATGATCATGTCAAGAAAAAATACTTGACAGGATCATGATTCTGTTGTATGCTGGCAAAAGCAGCAAGGCTGGGGGTAACATGGAGAAGATTGTCGCGCAGGGAATGCTGTATGATTTTTACGGCGAACTTCTGACAGAGCATCAGAAGAACATATATGAGGACTTTGTTTACCATGACCTGTCTCTGAGCGAGATTGCGACGGAATATCATATCAGCAGACAAGGCGTGCATGACCTGATCAGGCGGTGTGACCATCTGCTGCAAGGATATGAGGACAAGCTGCATCTGATCGACAGATTTACGAAGATCAGGGATAAAATAAGCGAGATCCAGCAACTGTCAGAGCAGCCGGGAACGGTGCCGGAAGAGCTGGCACGGAACATCCGACAGTTATCCGGTGATATATTAAATTTAATCTAACATTAGTTTGAGGTAGACGATGGCATTTGAAAGCTTGACCGATAAATTACAGAATATCTTTAAAAATCTGCGCAGCAAGGGCCGCCTGACCGAAGAGGATGTCCGGCTGGCGCTTAAGGAAGTCCGGATGGCTTTGCTGGAAGCGGATGTCAATTTTAAGGTCGTGAAGCAGTTTGTAAAGGCGGTCGAAGAACGGGCAGTCGGTGCCGATGTGATGAACGGCCTGAATCCCGGCCAGATGGTGATCAAGATAGTCAATGAGGAAATGGTCGGGCTGATGGGCTCAGAAACCACGGAGCTTACGTTCCAGCCGGGGAAAGCCGTTACGGTTATTATGATGTGCGGGCTACAGGGTTCCGGCAAGACGACCACCACCGCCAAGATCGCTGGCAAGGTGAAGTTGAAAGGGAAAAAACCCCTGCTGGTCGCCTGTGACATCTATCGTCCGGCGGCGATCAGACAGCTGGAAATCAACGGGGAGAAGCAGCAGGCTGATGTTTTTTCCATGGGCGACCGGCATAGACCGGTGGACATAGCCAAAGCTTCTATTGAACATGCCCGCAAAAACGGACATAACGTGGTCATCTTGGACACGGCCGGCCGGCTGCACATAGATGGTGAGATGATGGCCGAGCTTCAGGAAATCAAGGCCAAGGTGGAGGTCCACCAGACTCTTCTGGTTGTGGATGCCATGACCGGCCAGGATGCCGTCAATGTGGCCAGTGAGTTTAACCATAAAATCGGCATCGACGGCGTGGTGCTTTCCAAGATGGACGGCGACACTAGGGGCGGGGCGGCGCTTTCCGTCAAGGCGGTGACCGGGAAGCCGATATTGTTTATCGGTATGGGCGAGAAACTGTCCGAGCTTGAACAGTTTTACCCGGATCGGATGGCTAACCGTATCTTGGGGATGGGGGATGTACTGACGCTGATTGAAAAGGTTCAGGAAAACCTCAGCATTGATGAAGATAAGGAACGGGAGATGGCCGCCCGGATGAAAAAGGGCAGATTTGATTTCGAGGACTATCTGGAAAGCATGAAGCAGATGCGCAATATGGGCGGACTGTCCGCCTTGCTGGGGATGATGCCCGGCATGGGCAAGCAGATGAAGGGGCTGGATTCGATGGTAGATGATAAGCAGCTGGCCCATATGGAAGCGATCGTCCTCAGCATGACGAAGGCTGAAAGACGTGATCCCAAGCTGCTGAATCCCAGCCGGAAGGCACGGATAGCCCGTGGTTCGGGGGTTGACATCAGCGTGGTGAACCGCTTTGTGAAACAGTTTGAGCAGTCGCAGAAGATGATGAAACAGATGCCCGGCATGGGGGGCAAACGTGGCCGTGGCATGGGTAATATGTTTGGCGGGATGAAATTTCCTTTCTAGGGATTTCAAATATATACGATAAGAATAATAATAATTTTGGAGGTGACGAAATGGCAGTAAAAATCAGATTAAGGAGAATGGGGCAGAAGAAGGTACCTTTTTATAGAATCATCGTAGCGGATTCAAGGTCACCCAGAGACGGAAGGTTTATCGAAGAAATCGGCACTTATGATCCTAACACGAATCCGAGTACTTTCAAGGTAAATGAAGAACTGGCCAAAAAGTGGCTGGCAAACGGAGCGCAGCCTACGGAAGTGGTCAGCAAGATTTTTAAACTGGCAGGGATTGAAAAGTAGATGACCGTGTCCTAGTGGAGGTGTAGGTATGAAGGAATTAGTGGAAGTAATTGCAAAAGCACTGGTGGAGCATCCCGAGGATGTGGCGGTAATCGTGAGGGAAGAAGGCCGGCATACCACGCTGGAGCTCCATGTGGCACCGTCGGATATGGGCAAAGTGATCGGTAAGCAGGGCAGGATTGCCAAAGCGATCAGAGCAGTGATCAAAGCGGCGTCAATGAAAGAGAACAAACGGGTTGATGTGGAGATCATGTAAGTCCGGTCAGTCACGCCCCAATTAAACAGTCAGGGTGGCCGAGCCGTCTTTCGTGGATAAAAGTCTGCTAAAGACGGAGCGGTCACCCGATTGTCATTACCGCATGAAATGAAAGGTCAGGCTGTATGGAGGAAAAGCTTAAGGTAGGAATCATTACATCGACACACGGCATCAAAGGAGAAGTAAAAGTATTCCCTACTACAGATGATGTAAAAAGGTTCAAGAAGCTGAAGCAAGTATTGACAGAAACAGAGGCGGTGCCCTTCCTTGTGATCGAAGGCGTGAAATTCTTCAAACAGTTTGCCATCCTTAAGTTCAAGGGCATTGACAGTATCGATGAGGCAGAAAAGTATAAGGGCAAGAGCCTGTGGGTAAAACGCCAGGACGCAGTGAAGCTCCAAAAGGACGAGTATTTTATCGCCGATCTGATCGGCATGACAGTCATAGACGAAGCGGGGGAGCAGCTTGGGAGGCTGACGGATGTCATGGAAACAGGCGCCAACGATGTATATGTCGTGAGCCGGGGAGAAGCAAAGGAACTGCTTCTGCCGGCGATCAAGGAATGTATCCTCGCCGTGGATATAGAGCAGCATAGGATGACGGTCCATATCATGAACGGGCTGTTGGATTAGTCTTTAAGCAGTCAGCACAGAAACAGGTGGATGAAGATGAATTTTCATATATTGACGCTGTTCCCGGAAATGGTCATCCAAGGGCTGAACACCAGCATCATCGGCAGGGCGATGGCTAACGGCTTCATTACCATGGAAGCGGTCAATATCAGGGATTATACGGCAGATAAACATAAAAAGGTCGATGATTACCCTTATGGCGGCGGCGCCGGCATGCTGATGCAGGCCCAGCCGATATATGATTGTTTTCAGGCAGTCACGGCCAAGCTGCGCCCCGGCGTTTCCCCGCGGGTGATCCATGCGACTCCGCAGGGAAGGGTCTTTGACCAGGAACTGGCAAGAGAACTGGCCCATGAAGAAGAACTGGTGATCTTGTGCGGCCATTATGAAGGGATCGACGAAAGAGTCCTGGAAGAGATCGTCACCGATCACATATCGATCGGCGATTACGTCCTGACCGGCGGTGAGCTGCCGGCGATGGTGATGATAGATGCCATTGCCCGCATGGTTCCCGGCGTCCTGAAAAACACCGAATCAGGTGAAACAGAAAGTTTCTCCGACCAGCTGCTGGAGTATCCGCAGTATTCCCGCCCGGAGCTATGGCGGGGAAAACAAGTGCCGGAAGTACTGCTGTCAGGAGACCACGCCAAAGTGGCTCAGTGGCGGCTGGATCAGTCCATCCGCCGCACCAAGGAAAGGCGCCCGGATCTGTACCGGAAATGGGAAGAGGAAGTAAAGTAAGGGAAATTAGAATAAGGGAAATTAGAATAAGAATATGGAGGGTAAATCATTGAAAAACAAAGGTTTGGCGGATTGGCTGCTACGGTTTGGCAAGGGTATGTTAATCGGCACAGGGGCAATTCTGCCGGGGGTAAGCGGCGGGGCGCTGGCGGCTGTATTCGGCCTTTACGAAAGACTGATTTCTTTTCTTGCCCATTTGACTCAGGATTTTAAGAATAATATACTTTATTTTCTGCCGGTAGGGTTCGGCGGCGTAACCGGTATCTTTTTTCTTTCTTTTGCGCTCAGCTATTTCCTCGAAAACTATGAGGTGCAGATCATCTGGTTCTTCATCGGCTGTATCGTCGGCATCCTCCCGGCGCTGATCAAGCAGGCCGGAAAGAAAGGCCGTACGGCCAAACACGTCATCATCACGGTGGTGACCGGCATTGCCATGCTGGCGGTTCTTTGGTTTATGGAAAGATATGTGAACAGCGAGATGCCGCTCAATTTCTTCACTTGGATCTTAGGGGGAGCTATCTTCGGGCTTGGTTTGATCGTGCCCGGCCTCAGCCCGTCCAATTTTCTGGTCTACCTTAATATGTACAAACCTTTAACAGACGGTATCAAAAACCTTGATTTTGCCGTAATCATCCCGTGTGCAATCGGCGGACTGCTGATTATTCTAGCGCTGTCCAAGCTCATTGACAGCATTTTTAATAAGGCCTATGCCGGGATGTTCCATTTCATCCTAGGTGTTGTCTTTGCCTCAACCATCATGATAGTTCCGACTGATTACAACTATCTGAGCCTCGGCACAGTGGCCTGTGCGGTTGCCTGCATGGGCGGGATCTGCCTAGGGCTATGGATGAGCCGCCTGGAAGAACAGTATAAGCCGGAAGCGTAGGCCGGTTACGGGATGGCCCCGGTCAGTGGGTCGGTTGTTGTATGTAGAGCAGTGACGCTTTCCAGTTTCCCGTTCCAGTTATAGCTATAGGTACAGATATGACAAAGCGGATCGATCAGCTTCCACAGTTTTCCGTAATTATAGCAAAGGGTCACTTTCCGGCCGGCATGGTCGGTTATCGTGGCCAGATAGCCAGACCGGTTATAGCCATAGGTCAGTTCGCCGTTGGCGCTCTTTGCCGACGTAAGCCTGCCATACTGGTCATGGGAAAAAGTCACGGTATTGCCGTTGCGGTCGTTGGTATGCATGGCTTTTCCTTCCTGATCAAACACATAGGACATGCCTGACTCATCGCAGTAGCGGTAGCCATGCTTTTCCTTAATTAGTTTGCCGCGGCGGTCTTCCAATACGGAAGCATAAAGGCCGCCCGGCATCTTTTGGCAGGGGAGTTCCTTGCCGTCTGCCCGGCAGACAGTGAGGCCTCCTGTCTTCTCGATCCTAAGCCGGGTCTCAAAGTTATGGCGCCAGCCTTCCCCCATGCATCCTCCCGGCCATTCTTCCATGGAGCTGTAGTTGATTCTGAATGAAATCGGCAGCGGACCGCTGATTATAAGTTCTTCCCGTTCGTAGATAAAGTTTCCTTTTTCGCTCAGACGATCTGAATAGGTTTCTCCTGTCAGATTAGATTTCCCTTTGTCCATGTTTTACTCCCTTCGATGATTGTGGTTATATCATTCTCATTTGTACGATCTTCCCCAGCACAATGCCGCCATTGAGTGGTATGGCGGCATGGTGAGAAGAAGGTATATGTACGAACGAAAAAAATGAAAACATTGGTTTGCTACGGATTATAATTTGCTAACTTTGAGGCATGAGGTTTTGTTGTTAAATAATTATATCAGATAATAATTGTTTGTAATAATGAGTGGTATAACATTAAATATTAATGGTATTAAGGAGTGCCATAGTCAAAAATTGATATTTTATCGTTGAATATTGTCATGCCTCAAGTTGTATTACCTCAAATACTTAGAAGTATATCCATTAAGCTCCTTTGCGGTTTTACGCCCTCTCGATAGAAGTAAAATGCGTACTGATTAACTAAATCTATCTTTTGAATTTTTATATTAATTGCAATTAATTTCCTGTTTAAAATTATTAAACTGCATGTAAAGCAAATTGACTGTATTTTAGACAATAAAAACAATGAGTTAAACAATATGCATTGAAATGATTTTATATTATAGTAAAATATAAAAGAAAGGAGGCATAAATTCATAGGATAACTATAGCAACTTCTTTACAAGAGCTTCTAAGACAATTACAAAAGGTGCATCGCCACTTGAAAATTTTTTTACAATTACAGCAACCTACGATGTTAACGGGAATCAAATAAGCAATCCTAGAAATGTATCTTTTTCAATAACAACACAGGGTTTATTGATAGGGGCAGGGTATTTTCCCACTAGTGGCCCTGATACCAGTATCGTTGATGGTGGTAGATCTTTACTTGTGACTTATTATGGTACATACCTGACAAGTGATGGTATAAGAGTTGATAATGTTCGACTATTTGCTGATTTTGCTTATAGCGCGCAGTAACATTATTTATATATAACTAAATGAGACGATTTAATGAATTTAAATCGTCTCATTATAAATTTTATTTAAGCTTCATGAGTACATGGGGAATGATAATTGTGGCAATTCCAATAATGATACTTTTATTAAGAATAATTAACTCATACTACTCTAAGGAAGATTCGTCAGATTATATACTAATGATTATGTCCTCGTTTTCAAATGTTTTGTTGTTCTGTATCTTTATTATAATTTACGCTTTTATGATAAATCGCAAATATCCCGTGATAATATCAATAGGTATTTTATTTATTCACTTGCTTCTCGACACTTGTTTGAGTCACGTTGGTATACCATTTAGCATAGCATCATCAAATGAGGCGACTTTGCTTTTGTCAGGTGTCTTCAACTTTTTATTTGTTGATATTGGCTATATTATCCTAGGGTTTTTATTAAAGAAAAGGAGCAATTTATGAATCTTAGCAGTATTCCTGAAATGCTATGTCTATCATTGAGAATAAAAATTATTTCATCTCTGATAAGTGCTTCCAAAACTTTTAATGAACTTTTGGAGATTACGAAAACTACCCGGGGTAATCTGAGCGTACAATTGTCTAAATTAGAAGAACATAATTACCTTACTTCATATAAAGTGATATATCAAAAGAAAACTAAAACGACATATACTATAACCCCATTTGGCTTGCAGCAATTTGAAGAGTATGTCATTTTGTTACAAAATATATTAAAAGAGTCTAAGTGACCGTTTATATTGATTTCTGTTTCATACGAAGAGTATCTTCAACAATTACTGGTGTTTTTATATGATTAATATGATAATCATGTGTTAACAAACAATCTGTCTATAATAATTCTGTTGCTGTAGGTATAAAAAGTAATTTCTAATATACTGATATTCTATCAGCTCTTTATTAAATATCTGTTAGCAGTAATTAATAGTATAATTTATGATTATTATTACGGTAAGGATCACATAAAAGATATCTTTGAATAATGCCCCATAGTATAACATTAAATATCGCCAAAATGAAGAAATGTGACAGACAAAAATTGACATTTTTATTTATAATGGGTATAATATTTGATGAACATATATTTCCAGTAGTCTAGTGTCAATATGCGAACGCGAAAGGGGAAAGATGATGTATCGTATAGCGATATGCGATAATATTGAAGTAAGTTGGATAATAGAACAATTCATTTCAGATTATGCCCGTCTCATCCCTGCTAGGATCGAAACAGATATATATGCCCAAGGCGAGGAATTATATCAGGCTCTGGCAGAGGGAGAAAAGTATGACATTATCTTTCTGGAAATACAAACCGTAACATTAGACGGCGTCCGGCTGGGTTGCCGCATAAGAAATGAACTGAAAAATCATCTGGTCAAACTTATCTATGTCAGTCTTCGGCAGGATAGGATAATGGACATTTTCGAGGCTGATGCTCAAGACTTTATCCTCAAGCCGATAACCGAAGCAAAAATAGACCATGTTTTACAGCGGATGATTGATAAAATAGAAGAAAACACGGATGAATGTTTCTCTTACCGCATTGGTTCCGTGGTTTACCGGGAATTTTACCGGGATATTTCTTATTTTGAAGTCAGGCATAAATTAGTGTATATAAAAACCAAAACGGGTGATGATGAATTTTACGGCACGCTGAAGAGCATTGAGGAACAAGTAAAGGATCATCCGTATTTTTTTAGGGCAAGCCGGAATTATATCGTGAATCTTCGGTTTGTTAAGGAGTTTTATTATGGTGAAATAACTATGAGATCAGGTGAAGTAATACCTTTGGGAGTGAGTAACTATAAGAAACTATTAAAGAGCCTCAATATATCGTTGAGGAAAAACAAAGGAGAAGAAGGATGAAAGCGAACGTATTAAAGGGAATTGCAAATGGTGCATTAAGTGTGGCTAAGGCAAATGTGAATTCAGCGTGTATGTGCATTTTTTATCAGCCTAAGTTATCTGAGAGATTTAATAAGCTGAAAATATAACTGGATTACCAAGATATTGTAAACATATATATACATTCATAACACATATCTTTGATTGTAATTATTAAGGATTACTCATAAATATGTAGTTTTTAAGATTGTAAAAAAGGAGAGAGGGATGAAAACGAATGTATTAAAAGGTATTGCCAATCGTGCTCTGAGTATCACGAAAGCAAATGTAAACTCACTATGTATGTGTATTTTTTATCAACCTACATTACCTAAACAAGCTGATAAATTAAAAATATAGATATTTTTTTGGATTATAAACACATGGCAGGGCGTATTTCAATTCAATATGCTTTTAAGGATGTTTCGATAATATAGAGGTGACCATGAGTACAATTATATATGAAATTATGGGAAGTCTATTAAGTCTGTTGCATACCTACGTAATATTCAGGCTGATGCGGATTTTCAATAAGTCCAATTTATATAATAAAAGAACCGAGCTAATATCGTACATAGCTTGCATAATTTTCAATTATTTAATGATGAAAATAACCGATTTAACTGTTGTTATATTAATAACCAATTTCCTGTTTCTGTTTGCGGTATCTTTTAACTATAGGTCGCGGATCAACATTAAATTGATGTCAGTAGTTATAACTGTTGCAGTAACCAGCCTATCCGAAATAATCACCGCATTTTTTCTTCAGATTTCTTTATCTAGGATAGCAGTTGCCGAAGAAGCGACTTTTCACGCTTTTATGTATTGCCGCATCATAGACCTAACCACGTTGGCACTTTTCTACCGGCTTGAAGATCCAAAGGAAGCTGCGAAAAGGAAAAACAGCAATATTTATCTGCCGGTTCTTTTGGCCTTGGTTGCGGTTGCTATCGAAATCAATATGCTAAGCGGCGTATTGGACGGGAGGCATATTGCCTTTAATCTTTTGTTGATTACATATATTATTTATGCCTTTATCCACCTGCATGCCACGGAAAAGATGAAGATAGAGGCCGAGCGGAAAGCGATGCAGCAGCAGATCGACAATTTCCGCGATCAGTATGACCAGATTCAGAATCCCCCATACCCTGGCGGTGCGAAGCTTTATGAGGTGGAGCCGCATTTCATGGCGATCCGGGAACTGGCCGAGAACAATGAAAATGCGCGGCTCCTTGACTATATTGAAAAACTGATCATCACCCAAAGAGACAAGGAAAAACTGATCCGCACGGGTAATCTGACGGTCGACAGCATCATTAACACCAAGTTTGCTGAGGCGCGGATGAAGGGAATCATCGTGGAACATGATATTTTTATCCCGCCGAACCTCAATGTTGACGATGTGGACATGACCACGATCCTTACCGTGCTTCTGAACGGCGCCATCAAGGCACTTGGCTTTCATACTGATAATAAGCTTTTCTTCTATATGAAGTTCATGAAAAACAGCCTGCTCCACATCAACATGTCCCATGCCGATACGGCAGCGCCGGACGCAAGGAACAGTAGCAGATATGCCTTTGCCAGCGAAGCCGCCATGAACTCGGTGGTAAGGGTCGCGGCCAAATACGGCGGCGGAGCGGAGACTGCGTCGGACAGAGGGGAAGTTACTGTTTCATTGCTGCTGTTCGTTGATAAGAGAGACTAGGTATATAAGATCTTATAAATTATTATTACAAAACAGTATATAACAGTTGACAACAGTAGTCATCTGTTATATACTGTTTGTAGTTAAGGAGAATATATTATGCGCATAATAGTAAACAATTCATCCATGCGGCCCATTTATGAACAGATCGTGGATCAGATCAAATCCTTGGTTTTAGAAGGCTCGCTTAAGCCCGACACAGTTCTTCCTTCGGTGCGTTCCCTGTCGGCTGATCTGCGTATCAGTGCCCTGACTGTGAAGAAGGCCTATGATGCTTTGGAACAGGAAGGCTTTGTCGTTACCGTGCATGGCAAGGGTAGCTACATTGCCAACATCAATTCCCAGCTGGCGATGGAAGAACGTCGTAAGGAAGTGGAGTTACGCATGGAAGCGGCTATCCGCGAGGGACGGAGCAGCGGCCTGAAGGATGAGGAAATCAGAGAACTGTTTGAAATAATAATGGAGGATATCAAATCATGCTAAAATTAACCAATGTACAGAAGAGTTATGGCGATTTCCGCCTGAACTGTTCCATGGAAGTGAAGCCGGGCTGCGTAACGGGTCTGGTCGGAGCCAATGGGGCAGGTAAAAGCACTACTTTTAAGTCTATCTTCAACCTTATCTCGATTGATGGCGGGGAAATCATGGTGTTTGGCAAGGATCACCATGGACTAAGCACGAAGGAAAAAGAGGATATCGGCGTAGTCCTGGGTAAGACCACTTTCAGCAGTAATCTTACCATAGCCAATTTCTTGCCGGTCATGAGCAGCCTGTATCGGAATTTTAGGAAGGATCAGTTTATAGGCCAGTGCAATCAGTTTAGGCTGCCGATAAACAAGAAGATCAAGGATTTTTCGACCGGGATGCGGGCCCGGCTCAATCTGCTGATTGCCATGAGCCATGCGGCCCGGCTGCTGGTCCTAGATGAGCCGACGGTCGGCTTGGATGTCATAGCGAGGGACGAATTGCTGGATTTGCTGAGGCAATACATGGACGAAGCAGAACGTTCCATCTTGATCAGCTCCCATATTTCCAGCGACCTAGAAGGGCTTTGTGATGACATTTATATTATTCACAAGGGAAATATTGTTTTTCATGAAGATACGGATGTCCTAATGGATAAGTTCGGACTCCTGAAACTCAGTGAAAAAGAATTTAACCAGATTGACCGGTCCCGCATCAGCTATATCAAGAAAGAAAATTACGGCTATCAGTGCCTGACCGCGGCCAAGCAGTTTTATATTGACAATTATCCCGGCATGGTGGTGGAAAAGAGCGGTATCGATGATTTCATAACAATAATTGAGCGAGGTGAGAAACGATGAAGGGTTTACTAATAAAAGATATTAAGCTGATTTTGTCTAATAAACAGGTTTTTATTATTCTGTTTTTTGTCGGCATCATGCAGTTTGCCGGCAATAATGACGGCAGTTTCCTTGCGGCGGTTTCCTATTTCAGTTTCATGATGGGCATGCTGGCTATTTCTACGATCAGTTATGACGAATTTGAGGAAGGCACGCAGTTTTTACTGACCCTGCCGGTAACCCGGAAGTTATATGCCGTCTCTAAGTACGCGATCCTTTTCCTGCTTTCATTTATCGGGTGGCTGGTTCCGGTCTTCGTAAGCGTCGCGACAACAATCAGCTCAGGCAATGAGAATCACTGGATGGACTGGTGGATGATCCGGATCGTGATCTGGCTGACGGTAAACCTGATCATGCTGATTGCTTTACCGATTCAGCTTAAGTTTGGCAGCACCCATGGAAGGCTGGTAGTATTTGCCGTGGTAGCGATGGTCGTCCTGATCCCGGTTTTCGGCCGGTCGATCCTGCAAAGTGCCGGGGTGGATCCTGGTCTCATCTTAAGCCGGATCACAGCCGTCACCGCGAACCTCGGTTCCGTTTCCTTTGCGGCCGGTGCGGTTCTACTGTTTCTGGCATCTTTGGCGATATCCCTGGCGGTCAGTGTCCATGTGATGGAAAAGAAGGAGTTCTGAGTTGCTTGTGGAACGGTCGGTGTTTTACAGGCATACTATGGGCCGTCCGGAATACACACAAGTTCAATCAAAAAATCCGTGTGGAAGAAGGAATAAAAAAAGAGGAATGATATATGTGTTTTAGATTGCATTTATCATAACCCCCGGGTATACTGTTCACAGGAATACTAGCTAACACAACAATCTGGTAAACCTTTTTCTGGAAAAGATGGCAGCAGCCGACGGCGTAGACGTTGAAAGCATAATGAAAAGAGTGAAAAATGCTCCTAGAGAGTTAGTGACGGTTAATGGCCATAAAATGCACGTTTTTTCCGCGGGACAAGGAACGGAGACATTTGTTTTCTTGTCTGGTAGCGGAACGCGCTGGCCAATGGAGGACTTCAGGCCTTTGTGGTCATTATTGACGGATAAGCACAGGATAGTTATCGTAGAAAAATCGGGATATGGCTGGAGTGAACCAACAGATCATTCCCGTGAAATGTGGAACAGGATTGTACTTTGGTACCCGCTTAGGAGGTTATCCGGATGAACATCTGTGTCAGTTCGCTTTTCCCTGCCGACAGGGAAACTGTTTGTGCTAGGCTGAAAGAGATAGCTACATTGCGGTATATTTGCGCCCCGCTGGCGAGATTCACACCACTGGATGAGCGCCATGTTTGGGCAGAGGGAGCACAGTTTCGGTTTAATCTCCGCGTCATGGGCATCAACTTCGGCATCCACACCATAGAGGTGGACGAGTTCGCCCGTGAACGCATATCCACCCGCGAACACAACAGAAGCGTCCCTGTTTGGAACCACATCATCACACTTAAGGAGCAGGGCGACGGATGTACATGTTATACGGACATTGTAGAAGTCCGTGCCGGCTGGAAGACGGTGTTCATCTGGCTATGGGCGCATGTGTTCTACCGGCACCGGCAAAGAAAATGGAGGAAGCTGCTATGATGAAAAATCCGGAACAAACTATTGGGAACCTGATAGATAAACAGAAGGTCGCTTTCATTGCGTCAGTGGACGGTGACGGTTTTCCTAATATGAAAGCCATGCTGAAGCCCCGCAAACGTAACGGTCTGCGGGAGATATGGTTCTCCACCAATACCTCGTCCATGCGCGTGGAGCAGTACCGCCAAAATCCCAAAGCCGGTGTCTATTTCTGTGACAGGCGTTTCTTTCGGGGAGTGATGATAATAGGGACGATGGAGGTCCTGGAGGACGCCGCTATCAAGGAAGAAATCTGGGAGCGCGGCGATACGATGTATTACCCCGAAGGCGTGACAGACCCGGATTACTGTGTCTTGAAGTTTACCGCCCAGCGCGGGCGGTATTACAGCAACTTTAAGAGTGAGGACTTTGCGATAACAACATAATAATTATCCTGTAGCATAATAATTATCCGGCATAATTATTGTCGGCATAATTATTGTCCTGAAAAACCCTTGCTTTTATCTACATGCTATGATATAGTACTAATGTTGCGAAATGAGATGGTCCTCTGTTACTTGTGTATTAAGAACATCCGATTTAACGTACAGGAGGCAGATATGAACGATATTATCAAAGAAATCGAACAGGAACAGCTTAAAAAGGAAATTCCCCAGTTCAACGTAGGCGATACCGTCAAGGTATATGGCAAGATCAAAGAAGGAAACCGCGAAAGAATCCAGATTTTTGAAGGCACTGTCTTAAAGAGACAGGGCGGCGGCAACCGTGAGACGTTTACCGTCAGGAAATCATCCGGCGGCGTCGGCGTCGAGAAGACTTGGCCGCTTCATTCCCCCAATGTGGAGCGCGTGGAGGTAGTCAGGAGAGGTAAAGTAAGACGGGCCAAGCTGAATTATCTGCGTGAACGGGTCGGCAAGAAAGCCAAGGTAAAAGAACTGATCAGATAATGCGTGACAGCGAAAAAGGACAATTGAATCAGTTGTCCTTTTCTTATTTTATGATTTGTGTTAAAATGATAGGAAATACATATACGAAGGATGGGATGAATGGCAAAGAAAAACGGGCTTACTTTTATCCAGAAGAAGAAAAGGCTCAGTCCCCAATTGATCAGAGAAATATTTTCTACGATGTTTGCGGTATGTATTACAATAGTATTTGCTTTTTTGCTGATTTACGCCTTTGGCATGCGCATCAGCGTCATCGGCGTTTCTATGGAACCGGTGCTCTACAACAGCCAGGAGGTACTGGTCAACCGGCTGATATACAACCTGTCGTCACCTAAGCAGGGGGATGTGGTGGTTTTTCTTCCCAACGGCAATGAGAATTCTCATTACTACCTCAAAAGGGTCGTCGCCGTACCCGGGGAAACGATCCAGATCATCGGGGGCTACCTCTACATTGACGGCGACCAGGCAGAAGAAGACGAACGATTTGACAAGATGGCAGATGCCGGGATAGCGGCCAATCCGGTCACCTTGGCGACGGATGAGTTTTTTGTATTAGGGGATGACCGTAACAACAGCGAAGACAGCCGCTCCGGTAATATCGGCGTGGTCAAGAAAGAAGTAATTATCGGCAAAGCATGGTTCAAGCTGCCTTTAGACGGCGAAAATATGGGGCTGGTGGAATAAGGAGGCAGACATGGATTATCATTGGTATCCCGGACACATGACCAAGGCAAGGCGTCAGATGGCCGAGGATATAAAACTGATCGACCTTGTGATCGAGCTGGTGGATGCACGGATCCCCTTCAGCAGCCGCAATCCGGACATTGATGAACTGGGGAAAAATAAAGCCAGGCTGATTCTGTTAAACAAGGCCGACATGGCGGATCCTTGCTTGACGAAAGCGTGGCTCAAGCATTACCGCAATAAGGGCTTCCATGTCCTCGAGATCAACTCTAAGAACGGCAGCGGCTTAAAGGCCATAAACGGGGTCGTGAACGAGGTCTGCCGGGAAAAAAGGGAGCGTGACAAAAGAAGGGGAATCCTCAACCGGCCGGTACGCGCCATGGTAGTCGGCATCCCCAATGTCGGTAAATCGACGTTTATTAATGCTTTTGTCGGCAAGGCCTGTACTAAAACAGGCAACAAACCCGGTGTCACCAAAGGCAAGCAATGGATACGCCTGCAGAAAAACCTGGAACTATTGGATACCCCCGGAATACTATGGCCCAAGTTTGACGACCGTAGCACCGGACTGCGTCTGGCCATGATCGGCTCGATCAAGGATGATGTCATTGATGTTTCTGCCTTGTCCTTGGATATCATCCGGTTTCTCCGGGACAGCTATCCGGGAGCTTTGGAGCAGCGCTATGCGATCCCCGCCCTGACGGATGAGCACAGCATCCTGACCGCAATATGCGTCAGCAGACATTGTTATTTACGAGGGGAAGAATACCATCTGGAACGGGCGGCCGGGATAGTTACCGATGATTTCCGCAACGGCAGAACCGGCCGGGTCACCTTGGAAGCACCCGAAGAGAGCAGCTTACATGATTGCCGCCGGACTGCAGAAGGGCTACCTACAGACGAGCTACCTACAGACGAGAATAAAAACACGAGTAATAAAAACACGAGTAATAAAAACACGAGTAATAAAAACACGAGCAATAAAACATGAGTAATAAGAATACGAGTAATGAAAACATCAGTAACAAAGACATGAGTAATAAAGACAAAAAGGAAGCGAATAAATGAAAAACATACTAAAAGAGATCCTGAGCACCAGCATATATGTTCTGGTGGCTCTCGTCGTCTCACTGCTGGTGGTGAGATATGTCGGCGTACGGACCCACGTGGACGGCAATTCCATGAATGATACCCTCTATAATGGCGAAAACTTGATCGTAGACAAGATAACCTACCGCTTCAGCGAGCCGGATCGCTATGATATCGTGGTTTTCCCTTTCCAACATTCGGAAGACACCTTTTATATCAAGCGGGTAATCGGCCTGCCCGGAGAAACGATTTATATAGACGATGAAGGCAAGATATATATCAATGATGAAATACTGGAGGAATCTTACGGCAAAGAGATCATCCGTAATCCTGGCCGTGCCTACGAAAAAATCCGCCTTGCGGACGATGAATACTTTGTTATGGGCGACAACCGCAATAACAGCTCCGACAGCCGCGACCCGGCTGTCGGTAATATAAAGCGCAGCGACCTGATCGGCCGGGCTTGGGTCAGGATCTGGCCCCTCAACAAATTAGGCTTTATCAGGCACCAGTAACGGAGGGCATATGTCTCAAAGCATCAATGAAATAAAAACAATCCTACAGGCAGCCGATATTCATATGCTGCCTGCCTTTGTCATACAATACAGCAGCGACGACCGTGCCGGCGTCCGCCTTCTGGTCAAGAACGCGCAGCAGCGAATAACCGCGCTTGAACAGGAAATAAAACGGACAGAAGCCATGAAAAAGTATGAACGTCAATATGCGTGTCTTGGCCATGTCTGCGGGATCGACGAAGTTGGCCGCGGGCCGTTGGCAGGTCCGGTTGTAGCAGGGGCGGTCATCCTGCCGGCCAATTGCCAGATTTTATACCTAAACGATTCCAAACAATTATCCGAAAAAAAAAGAGAAGAACTATATTCTGTCATTATGGAACAGGCAGTAGCCACCGGTATTGGTTATGCCGCGCCCGACCGGATCGATGAGATCAACATCCTGCAGGCCACTTATGAAGCCATGAGAGAAGCCGTCGCCAAACTCAAGGCCACGCCTGACATCCTGCTCAACGACGCGGTCACCATCCCCTTGCTGACCATAAAACAGGTCCCGATCATCAAGGGCGATGCCAAAAGCATATCCATTGCCGCTGCCAGCATCATCGCCAAAGTTACCCGGGACCGCCTGATGGTTCAATATGACAGCCTTTTCCCTACATACGGCTTCGCCGCCAACAAAGGCTACGGTTCACCGCACCATATTGCCGCGCTTAAGCAGTTCGGCCCGACACCTATACATAGAAAGAGCTTCATCAAGAATTTCGTGGAGGAATGTACTTGAATCTGTCAACCCTCTTAGGCCAAAGCCACAATACCGCCTCCCTCGGCTCCGGTTCCGTCAACGGCACCGGGTCGGTTTCTGGCGCCTCCCATCACACCAGTGGCGTAAGCATACAGGCCGGCCAGACCATCCAAGGTGAAGTAGTATCGGTAAAAGGCAATGATATCGTCCTCCACCTAGAGAACGGAAGCCAGGTAAATGCCCGCTTGGATCAAGGCATCCAAGTCACCGCCGGCCAGGCGATGACCTTCGAAGTAAAAAACTATAACGGCGCCCGCCTCGCCCTTACCCCTCTATACGAAAACCTAAGTAAAGACCCCAACGTCTTAAAAGCCTTGACCGCCGCCGGCATGCCGGCGACGGCAGACAATGTCAACCTGGTTTCCGTGCTGATGCGTGAAGGCCTCCCGGTCGATAAAAACACCCTGCAGTCCTTCGGCCGGCAGATGATGCTGACCCCCAGTGCCGATCCGGTAACGCTGGCACAGATGAACCGTCTGCAGATACCCGCGACCCCCGAAAACATTGCCCAGTTTGAGGCCTACAAAAACTATGAACACCAGATCAGCCAGAGCGTACTGGAGATTGCTGACGGCCTGACCGAGACCTTTTCCCAGATGACCGCCGGCAATGACATAGAAGGCGCGGTCAATCTATACAAAGAGGTACTGATGTTCCTAGCTGAAAAAGGCGCTGACGCAGAGCAGTTATCATCATCTCAGCCCTCACAGCCAGGCCTCTCCGGTCAGCCCGGCATCCCCGGTGAACCCCCGCCTGCCGCCGTGCTCCTTGGTGACGCCCCGCCCGGCGAAACCCAGCCCGCTGCCATACACCACAATCTGCCCGGTCAAGCAGAAACTGTCGTAGCGCCTGGCAACAATGCCTCAACCTCAGGCACGGTAGTCCAGACAGACCTATCCGGTATTCTCTTGGATGACCTGCAAGGCTCCCCCCTGACAGCGGCGCCCAATCTGGCACCCGCCCATCCGGCGGCTTCCGGCCCAGACATCCTAAACCTTGCCGCCGATATCGCAGAAGGCGGGCTTCCCCAGACATCCGACAGCATGCCTGGTTTACTGGCCACGGCAATGAGCCCGGAGAGCCGACTGCAGCTGGCCGGCCTAATGCAGGAAGCCGGCTTCTCCGAGCAATTGACCAGTCAAGTCAGTAGCGGAAGCATCACTCAGTCAGCCCTGCTGCAAACGATCGCACAGGAACTCGGCAACCTACCGCCAGACAGAGACACCAAACTGGCAGACGTCTTCGGCAGCAAACAATATACCACCATCCTAAAAAACGAAATTGGCCGGCAATGGCTCTTGGAACCAGAAGAAGTGGCTGGCGACAGGCAGGTAGAAGAGCTATACCGCCGCCTAAACGAACATACCAACAAACTGGCAAACGCGCTTTCCCAGTCATCACGGGCCGACACCCCGCTGGCGAATAACGTAACCAACCTTTCCAACAACCTAAACTTTATGAACCAGCTGAACCAGCTGTTCACTTATGTCCAGCTGCCTTTAAAAATGAACGGCGACAGCACGCATGGCGAGCTGTTTGTATATACCAACAAGAAAAACCTAGCTAAGAAGGACGGCAATGTCAGCGCCCTGCTTCATCTGGACATGGAGTACCTAGGACCGGTGGATGTCTATGTGGCCATGCAGAACCAGAACGTATCCACGAAGTTTTATCTTAGCGATGACAGTGTCATCGACCTGATCGCAGAGAATATTCATGTGCTAAATGAGCGGCTGAACAGCAGGGGCTACAGTATGAGCTGCGAGTTTGTTGCCAAGGAAGGGGAGAAGACGGCGATGGAGGAGATGCTGGCGGCCAATAAAAATGTGTCGGTGCTGGCTAGTTATTCGTTTGATGCAAGGGCTTGAGGTAGGTCATCGCGATATTGGTTAGGTGTTTGGGGGTCATCGCCATATTGGGCAGGCGTTTGGGGGTCATCGCCATATCGGGCAAGCATCATCTGCTCAGGTTCCGGCTCCCGAAAACAAGTGTATCTAAGCTTCCCACCTTCCAGTTTCATTTGCTCCCGCTACCGGCGTTCAAGCGCCATCCATGGCGCATGAAGCCTTGGTCGGACCTCCGTGTCCGACCATAGCTAGGCTTTCTTGACGTGAGAAGCTAAGATACACTAGTTTTCTCCCGCAAGTCACCTGAGCAGATGATGCTTGCCCGATATGGCGATTCGGTATTCCAACTGGTTGGAGAGATAGTTTGATGGATGTATATTTAAAACATATTTAGTCTGTAAAGATTCTAAAGAAAGGATGCCTATGGCTGATAATAAGAAGCAAAAACCCAAGCAGGCGATAGCTCTGTCTTATAATCCGGATGAAAATGCGCCAAAAGTAATTGCTTCCGGAAAAGGGCTGCTTGCGGAAAAGATAATAGAAAAGGCCAAAGAAGCCGATGTGCCGGTTCATCAGGACGATAAGTTGGCAGATACCTTGTCTCGACTGGAAATCGGTGATATGATCCCGCCAGAGTTATACGAGGTAGTGGCTGAAATCCTCGTCTTTGTTGATGCCATGGATAAAATCAAGTCTAAGATGAAGACGTAGTAGCAAACAAGCTTGCATCTAATGCATAGCTTTAATAAACGATAATTGCAGCAAGTCCGAGTAAATAAGTGAGGAACAAATGAATAAAAGAAAAACTGGAGAAAAGTATGAAGAAATAGCAACCCAGTGGCTTCTTAAACAAGGAGTGCGCATACTAGAGAGGAATTTCCGATGCCGCTTCGGAGAGATTGATGTAATCGGCAGGCATGAGGGATATCTTATATTTATTGAAGTGAAATACCGAGCAGATAATTCCAAGGGATATCCAAGCGAAGCAGTGGGACTGTCTAAGCAGAAAACAATCTGCAAAGTAGCAGATTTTTATAGGACAACCAAAAAATACACCGAGGATCACCCAGTCCGTTATGACGTAATAGACATCTGCGGCAATGACCTTAAATGGTACCAAAATGCCTTCTTGCACATAAACAGATACTGCTAAACTAATAAAAATAAATCAAGTTGGAATACCGAATCATCATATTGTGAACTGAATCATCTGCACCGGTGACTTGCGGGAGAAAACTAGTGTTTCTTAGCTTCTCACGTCAAGAAAGCCTAGCTATGGTCGGACACGGAGGTCCGACCAAGGCTTCACGCGCCATGGATGGCGCTTGAACGCCGGTAGCGAGAGCAACCGGAACTGGAAAGTGAGAAGCTTAGATTCACTTGTTTTCGGGAGCCGGAACCGGTGCAGATGATTCAGTTCACAATATGATGATGACCGCACAACCAACAGTAAACCAGTACCAGTACCAGTACCAGTACCAGTACCAGTACCAGTACCAGTACCAGTACCAGTACCAGTACCAGTACCAGTACCCTTCAATCCCCCCTAGGAGCCCCAAAATGACAAACAGCACAATCACACGCAGCGGACAACCAGTCCTGCAATCCAACACCGAAAACGGAATCGATTACCTCACTTTCCCCATGCTATCCCAGACCGGCTTAGTCAGGCACATGTTCACGACTCGTATCGGCGGAGCCAGCCAAGGCATATACAGCAGCATGAACCTCAGTTTCACCAGAGGAGATGACAGCCAGGCAGTCATGGAGAACTTCCGCCGGATAGCGGCACTCTTTGACGCTGATCTGGAAGCTTTCGTCTGTTCCGACCAGACCCACACCACCAACATCCGCCACGTCACCGCCGCCGACAGAGGCAAAGGCGTAGTTCATCCGAAAGACTATCATGATATTGACGGATTGATCACGGATGTTCCGGGATTGATCCTTTCGACTTTTTATGCCGACTGCGTGCCGCTTTATTTTGTCGATGCCCAGCGGAAAGCGATCGGACTGTCACATTCCGGATGGAGAGGCACGGCGGATGGAATCGGAGCGAAGACCTTACAGGCGATGGCCGAAGCCTTCGGTACGCGGCCGGAGGAAACCTATGCGGCGATCGGCCCCGCTATCTGCGGCGACTGTTATGAGGTCAGTGAAGAAGTGGCAGATCGTTTCCGGGGGATGGATATGGCGCAGAAGCCTGGCCGCCAAGTGTTAAGGGCAGGAAAGCGGCCTGGGAAGTATCAGCTGGACCTGCGGGAAGCCAACCGCTGCCTGCTGCTTGAAGCGGGCATCTTGCCGGAGCATCTGGAGGTTGCGGATATCTGTACCTGCTGCAACCCTGATTATCTGTTTTCCCATCGGGCCAGCGGGGGAAAAAGAGGGAATCTGGGGGCATTTCTGACGATTTTAAGGAAATATTAATGAAATCCCCACATTATACTTAAAAATTATATGTTTAAAATAGAACATGGAGGAAATGATGAAAAAGAGCAGTGTTTTAGTATGTGATGATGATAAGCAGATCGTGGATGCCATAGAAATATATCTCCGCCAGGAAGGATATCAGGTGTTCAAGGCCTATGACGGAGAAGAGGCGATAAGAATCTTAAAAGCAAACGATATCAAGCTTCTTATCATAGATATCATGATGCCCAAGCTGGACGGCATCCATGCCACTTTGAAAATCAGGGAATACAGCAGTATTCCGATTATTATCCTGTCAGCCAAATCCGAAGATACCGATAAGATCTTGGGACTTAATATCGGTGCTGATGATTATGTTACTAAACCGTTTAATCCTCTAGAGCTGGTAGCTAGGGTCAAGTCCAATCTGCGCCGTTACACCAGCCTAGGCAACCTGAATGTGGAGAATAATTCTTTATTTATGGCGGGCGGCTTATGCATTGATGACGACACCAAAGAAGTGACAGTTGACGGCGAGAGCGTCAAGCTGACGCCCATCGAGTATAATATTTTACTGTTGCTGGTCAAGAATCAGGGAAGGGTATATTCGATCAACCAGATTTATGAAAACATCTGGAATGAGGAAGCTATCGGTGCCGATAATACCGTTGCGGTGCATATTCGCCACATCCGGGAGAAGATTGAGATCAACCCCAAGGAACCGCGATATCTAAAGGTGGTCTGGGGAGTCGGGTATAAGATCGAAAAGCAGACTGCGGATAAATAAAGGAGCAATAATGAAAATAGCGAAAACATCAAAATTATCGGAAAATGCTAAAAGCCGGGTCAGGGCGGCTCTGCATATCCTGCAGCAGGCGGCCATCGTAGCGGGCGTGATGCTGCTGGTATATGGAATAACCGCCGCCAATCTATGGGTCATGACAGATGACGGCAAGTTGCGGGTTTTTCCGGTCGCCCAGAGTGAAAATGGCATTGATTTTGAAGAATCAGACGTATTTAATCAGATTTTAGAAGAAAAGCTCTTTGATGCAATCTTGTTTGGCGCTGTCCGCGGGCAGATGGAAACGAACGGGCAGTATGACGGCTACAAGGAAATTGATGTGACTGCCTATGTAAACCGCTATGCCGGGATTCCTAGGGAATATATTACCGCTAGGTACTATCTGCAGGATCTGCTTAGCTGGTCGATGTACGGATTTGAGTATAATTATGATGTGGTGCTGCCGGATCATTTTCTCAATGATGTCAATAAAGTAACAAGGATTAATATCCCGGCCGGACAGAAGAAAAATGACATGGTTACCGACACTTATCTCAATTCCGAGCTGGAAAGCAGCGTTTATGACGTGTCGGGAAACCAGTTACAGTTTTTAGACGGAGCCACCACGGAATTTAACGGGGAAATCTATATCGACCGGATGCTGGTCAACCGTTACCAAACCGTGGATAACAGCAATGTTGAGGATTATGTGGCGACGTTGGATGAATACTACGATTTATGTGCCAATGTAGAGAATGCCGCTATTGAGCTGGCGGCTGTCTCTGAATCATACCGGGCATATGGGGAATCATTTACCAGCTCTAACACTAACTTTCGTTATTGCATCATGAAGAAAGTGGGCGACAAGAACGAAATATACACCAATCTGGAACTGGCGGGAGATTCACCGCAGGAAATTGACGTATCCTTCCGTGCTGCCTGCGATAAGTATATATTTTATGATGCTGCTTCCGCTAAATATGTGACTAATACACTTATCAAAAAGGAAGGCGTGTCATCCGTGCTGCAAGGCTTCCAATATGCCTATCCCCACGATACTATGATATGGGTCGGAGTTGACGCAGACTATCCGAACAGTGATATTTTTCGGGACAGTGCTACGAAATACAATGACCATGATATCCATTTTAAATATTGGTTATATGCGGCAATATCCTGTTTCCTAGTCTATCTGCTGCTTTTGGCAGTACTAACGAAAATGACCGGGGAAGCTGTCGACGCAGAGGGCAACCGCTATATCCGGCTGCGGAAATATGATAAGATGACAACGGAGCTCATGATTTTATTGGCCGTAACCATATTGGGCAGCGTCACGCTGTTTATTATATGGATAATAAGCGGAATCCAAAGACTGATACGCGATTCATCGGGACTGATTGATGTCATCAACAGGAACTGGTTTCTCCCGCTGGTCGGTGCGGCTGTATTGCTGGTTAGCCTGCTTGTCGCTTATTTTTATTACAGTTTTGTCAGAAGGATCAAGGCCGCCAGATTATGGCGGGACAGCCTGCTCCGCTCCTTGATAATCCGTGGAAAAAAAGCGGCGATTTATGCCTACGACAATGCCAGCGTGGTTCTACGGGTCTGGCCGCTGATGATCTGCCTGACCATGGTTCATATTATCTTGCTGCTGATAGCCGGCGCATTGTATACCGATGTCATAATGCTGATTGTATGTATTCTGATGATTGCCATCGACACTGTTTTAGGCGTGTTTTTCTATCATTCTGCCAAAGCCAGGGAAGACATCGTTAGCGGCATCAAGAAAATCCGTGACGGCAGCTTAGAGCATAAAATCAACGAGGAAAAACTGCATGGTGATAATCTGATTCTGGCTCAGGCCGTAAACAGTATCGGCGACGGTATCCGCACGGCGGTGGCGACCAGCATGAAAGATGAGCGGATGAAGGCCGATCTGGTGACGAATGTATCTCACGATATCAAGACGCCGCTGACTTCGATAATCAACTATATTGACCTGATAAAACGTGAAGATATTCAGAGTGAGCAGGTAAAAGAATATGTGGCGATCCTAGATAATAAATCACAGCGCCTGAAGCAGCTTACCGATGACCTTGTGGAAGCTTCCAAAATATCATCCGGCAATATTTCCCTCAACTGGGAGTCGATTGACCTCGTCGAGCTCGTTAACCAGACCATCGGGGAGTTTTCAGAAAAATTCGAACAAAGAAATCTTGACATTAAGGTTAACTCAGTCGGAACCGGCCTGCGTATCAAAGCGGACTCCCGGCGAATGTGGCGGGTCATCGAAAACCTGTTCAACAATGTCAGCAAATATGCCTTGGCAGGCACAAGAGTCTACATTGACATCATGGAAGAGCCGGACAGCTGCGGGCAAGTGACACTGTCGATCAAGAATATTTCTGAACAGCCGCTGAATATCTCTGCCGATGAACTGACCGAGCGCTTTATCAGAGGCGATGTATCAAGGAGCACCGAAGGGAGCGGTCTGGGGCTGTCCATTGCCAAGAGTCTTACGGTGGCCCAAAACGGCGGCTTTGAGATCAGCATGGACGGGGATCTGTTCAAGGTGATATTGTCTTTCCCCTTGTTAAAAGGCCTCTGACCTAAAATATCGCTGACCCAAAACAACTCTGGCCTAAAAGGCCTCCGGCTAGTCTTCCTGGATCGCAAAGTCCTCACGGTTATTGTATTTTTCCAGGATGGCATGGATCTTCTCGGTGGGTGTGTACACATTGCCCATCGCGGCATCATGATTCATAAAGTCGATGATGGAAGCCAGGAACTTGCTCATATCGGCTTCAACATAATAGGGCCGCTCGATGAGGCCGGGAAGCTGGTATGTAAGATTGGTAGTTACTATCTTTTCAAAATAGCATTTTTCATAGGCGGCATCGAACTGGTCCAGGCCGTCGGTAAAAAGGCCGAAGGTGCTACATAGATAGACCCGTTTCGCATTTTTGGATTTCAGTGTCTTGGCGGTGTCAATCATGCTGCCGCCGGATGAAATCATGTCGTCAATAATGATAACATCCTTGCCGTCCACGTTGTCGCCAAGAAATTCATGGGCGACAATAGGATTTTTCCCCTGAACTATAGTAGAATAATCACGCCGTTTATAGAACATGCCGGTATCGACGCCTAGGACATTGGCAAAATAAACGGCTCGGTCCAGCGCCCCTTCATCCGGGCTGATGACCATCAGATGCTCCTTGTCCACCAGCAGGTCTTCCTCGGTACGTAGCAGCGCGCTGATAAACTGATAAGGCGGAGTAAAATTATCAAAGCCGCTGAGCGGGATCGAATTCTGCACCCGGGGGTCATGGGCATCGAAGGTGATGAAGTTGTTGACGCCCATTTTGGCCAGTTCTTCGATGGCATAGGCACAGTCCAGCGATTCCCGGCCGGTACGCTTATGCTGCCGGCTTTCATATAAGAACGGCATGATCACATGGATGCGGTGAGCCCGGCCGGTTACGGCGGCAATAATCCGCTTCAGATCCTGAAAATGGTCATCAGGAGATTTGTGATTGGTATAGCCGTTCATCTGATAGGTGATACTATGGTTACAGACATCCACCAGGATAAAAAGGTCTTTGCCCCGGGCGGATTCATTGACCATAGCCTTTCCCTCGCCGTTGCCAAAGCGGCTGACAGTCGATTCCAGTAAATACGTATCTTCAGCATAACCTTGAAAAGCGTGGTCCTGTTTGGCCCGGTGATCGATGTTTTTCCGGAAGCTTACCAGATATTGATTGACCCGGCTGCCTAAAGCCAATGCCGATTCCATGACAATCAGCTTTAAAGGGGCAACGGGTATACAGTCGCTCAGTTCATTAATATTAGCCATAATTCTCCATTCCGTCATGTTTTTACAGTAATAGCGTCTATATACTTTATATCATCACCGCCGACAAGCGTCAAGAACTCCTTTTGATTTAGTATTGAGAAATCGCCTGCTGCTTGTTATAATTAGTCTAAAACTTAGGCTGACAAAATGGCCAGAAATGTGGAGGATAAACATTATGATTACACCTTATCTAGTATTTGGCGGTGAGTGTAAAGAAGCGATGGATTTTTACCGTTCGGTATTTTCCAGCGACGAACCCAAAGTCATGAATTATGGCGATTATATGCCGGAGGGTTCCCAAACGCCGCCGGAACTGCTCCGCACGTGGATTATGCACGGCGAGATGGTCATCTGTGGTACAAATGTCTGGTTTGCTGATGAAGCCGTTCCGGTAAGCCGTGGCAATAATATCAGGATCACGGCTAAAGTTTCGACAGGGAAAGAAGCGGCGGCAATCTTCGATGCCCTTTGTGTGGACGGCAAGGTGACGCTTCCCGCGACCGAAACATTCTACAGTGTATTTCATGCCGCTGTCACGGACAGATTCGGGGTGAACTGGAACGTAGTAGCTGAAGAGGCACCGAAAGCGGGCTTTGAATCTTCATGAGTAAAAAACATGTTATCAGCAGTATTTTAAAAGCAAGCATAGCCGAAGAAATGGGCATTGCCTCCGGAGACTGCCTTCTGGAAATAGACGGTCATGTACCGGAGGATATCTTTGACTACCGGTATATGATTCAGAATGAATATATTGAACTGCTGATTCAAAAAGCCGACGGCGAACAGTGGCTGTTAGAAATTGATAAAGAAGAAAGCGAAGACCTAGGGCTGGAATTTGCCGACGGCCTGATGGACGAGTACCGTTCCTGTACCAATAAATGCATTTTCTGTTTTGTAGACCAGATGCCCAAAGGAATGCGGGAGACGTTATATTTTAAAGACGATGATGCCCGCCTTTCTTTTTTGCAGGGCAATTATGTTACGCTGACCAATATGTCGGACCAGGATATTGACCGGATCACCCGGTACCGGCTGGCTCCGATCAATATTTCGTTTCATACGACGAACCCTGAGCTGCGTTGCCAGCTGCTCCATAACCGCTTTGCCGGGGAAGCCCTGAAAAAAGTGGATAAACTTTATCAGGCGGGTATTGCCATGAACGGCCAGATCGTCCTATGCAAAGGAATCAATGACGGCCCGGAACTAGAGCGGAGTATCAAGGATCTGACCGCTTACTTACCTTATCTGGAAAGCGTATCGGTAGTGCCGGTAGGGCTAACCAGATACCGTGAAGGCTTATATCCCCTTGAGCCATTTGGGCCGGAGGATGCCGTAAAACTGCTTAATACGGTACACAGCTGGCAGGAAAGGCTTTTCCGGGAACACAACACACACTTTATCCATGCCGGTGACGAATGGTATCTGCTGGCCGGCCAGGAATTGCCGGCGGCGGAAAGCTATGACGGTTATCTGCAGCTGGAAAACGGCGTCGGGATGATGCGTCTTTTATTGGATGAATTCGCTGAAGCACTGTCGGATTATGTGAACAGCCCTGACTTGCCTGAGAGCCGTCATCCAATCAAGCTGTCAATTGCGACAGGAAGGCTGGCCTATCCTTATATTGAGCAGATGATGGAACAGCTTATGCAGGCATTTGCCGGCCTGCATATCTATATCTATCCGGTAACAAATCATTTTTTCGGTGAGAACATCACCGTCTCAGGTCTGCTGACCGGCCAAGACATTATTAGTCAGCTTAAGGGGCAAGAGTTGGGAGAACGGCTTTTGCTCCCGCAGAATGTCCTGCGGAACACGGAAGCGGTGTTTTTGGATGACTGTACCCTTTTACAGATGGAAAAAGCTTTACAAGTTCCTATAGATATTGTAAAATCAAGCGGACGTGATGTAATCGAAGCAGTACTTAATCGAAGCAGTGTTAATTCTGACATTGCTTAAGAAGTCGGGTATTGTAAAAAGTAGGAAAGGGTCGGAATATTATGAGCAAAAGAAACAGCAAGCCCGTCGTCGCGGTAGTGGGTCGTCCTAATGTGGGAAAGTCCACGCTGTTCAACGCGCTTGTGGGGGAGAACATATCCATCGTTAAGGATACGCCGGGCATCACAAGGGATCGGATATATGCTGATGTCACTTGGCTGGACACGGCTTTTACACTGATTGATACCGGCGGAATCGAACCGGAGAGCAAAGATGTCATCCTCGCACAGATGCGGGAACAGGCCCAGGTTGCCATAGATACTGCCGATGTCATCATCTTTATGACCGATGTCCAGCAAGGCCTTGTCGATGCTGACGGAAAAGTGGCGGATATGCTGCGCCGTTCCGGCAAGCCGGTGGTGCTGGTAGTAAATAAGGCCGACAACTTTGCCAAATACGAGGCGGATGTTTATGAATTTTACCATCTCGGCATCGGCGAACCTCATGCGATCTCCGCGACGAACCGACTGAGTATCGGCGACATGCTGGATGAAGTGGTTTCCCATTTTGCGGATGCCGAGTCTTTAGAAGAAGCGGACGACCGCCTCAGGATAGCAATTGTCGGAAAGCCCAATGTCGGAAAATCTTCTATTGTTAACCGCCTGATCGGGGAAAACCGGGTCATTGTTTCAGAGATAGCCGGAACCACGCGGGACGCGATAGATACCGGCATCCGGCATAACGGCAAAGAATATATTTTTATTGATACCGCCGGCTTACGGCGGAAGAACAAGGTTAAAGAGGAACTGGAACGTTACATGATCATCCGTACCGTCAGTGCCGTCGAGCGGGCGGACATCGTCATCTTAGTGATTGACGCCGCCGAAGGGGTCACCGAGCAGGATGCCAAAATCGCCGGCATTGCCCATGAACGCGGAAAAGCCGTTATCATAGCCGTAAATAAATGGGATATCATTACCAAAGACAACAACACCGTCAAGAAATACACTGGCAGGATCAGGGAGATTCTTTCCTATATGCCATATGCGGAAGTGATCTTTATATCTGCCGTAACCGGCCAACGTTTGAACAAGCTCTATGATCTGATTGATGCAGTCGGAGAAAACCATGCTATGCGGGTATCCACCGGCGTTTTAAATGAAATCATGGGAGAAGCCGTAGCGTTAAAGCAGCCGCCCTCCGATAAAGGAAAACGGCTGCGGCTGTATTATATCACGCAGGCCGCCGTGAAGCCGCCCACCTTCGTTATCTTTGTAAACAGCAAGGAACTCATGCATTTTTCCTATACCCGGTATATTGAGAATAAAATAAGAGAGGCCTTTGGATTCCGGGGCACTCCGCTTAAGTTTATTATCAGAGAGAGGAAGGAGAATAAATAATTAATGGAACGTATCTATTGTTTAGTCATCGGCTATGCTTTCGGCCTATTCCAGACTGCCTATCTATACGGCAGGCTGCGCGGGATTGATATCCGCCAGCATGGAAGCGGCAATGCCGGGACCACCAACACCCTCAGGACACTGGGTACTAAGGCCGGCCTCATCGTGCTGGCGGGCGACATTATGAAATGCATGTTTGCCATTTTCCTTTGCACGGCGTTATTTGGCCAAAACCGTCCGGAGCTGCTATACCTGTTCAAGCTTTATGCCGCCGCCGGAGCAATACTGGGGCATAACTTCCCTTTTTACCTAAATTTTAAAGGTGGCAAAGGGATAGCGGCTACCGCCGGACTGATCCTTTTTTTTCACCCATGGTTCATCCCGGTCGGCGTCGTCATGTTTTTCGGGAGCTTCCTGATTACCCATTACGTGTCCCTGGGTTCGCTGCTCGTATATGTGGGCTTCATCATCCAGCTGGTTCTTTGCGGCCAGATGAGATTCTTCCCCGGCATGAGCAGTCTCAGCCTTCTGGAAATGTATATATTAGCCTGTGCGCTGGCCTTGATGGCTTTTTACAAGCACCGGGAAAACATTGTCCGTCTGGTGAAAGGAGAAGAACGCAAAACCTATTTGTTCGGCCGGCCGAAAGACACAAAGGAGGATGAAGCCCAAGATGTATAATATCGGAATCATCGGTGCCGGGAGTTGGGGAACGGCACTGGCATTATTATTAAACCGCAATGAATGTCAGGTAACCATCTGGTCGGCACTGGAAAAAGAAATCACGATGCTCCAGGAAAAACGTGAACACAATGCCCTCCCAGGGGTTGAACTGCCGCCGGAAATCACGCTTACGCTGGATGCCGGCGAAGCCATTGAAAATAAAGATCTGCTGGTTCTGGCTGTCGCTTCGCCTTTTGTAAGAAGCACCGCCAAGCAGATATCAGCGCTGATAGCAAAGGAACAGGTAATCGTTAACGTATCAAAGGGCATCGAAGAAGCCACTTTGATGACGATGTCAGCCATAATTGAAGCGGAGATACCGCAGGCAGCAGTTGCCGTACTGTCGGGTCCGTCCCACGCCGAAGAAGTCGGCAGGGGCATCCCCACGACGATCGTCGTAGGGGCAAGAGAAGCGAAAACAGCGGAATACCTCCAAAATATTTTTATGAATGAGGTTTTCCGGGTGTACGTAAGTAAAGACGTACAGGGGATTGAACTGGGAGCGGCGCTGAAAAACGTCGTGGCTTTAGCGGCCGGTATTGCCGACGGGCTGGGTTATGGCGATAATACAAAGGCGGCGCTGATCACCAGAGGCATAGCGGAGATTGCCCGGCTTGGCGTGGCGATGGGAAGCAACGCCGAGACATTCTACGGACTTACCGGCATCGGTGACCTGATCGTGACATGTGCTTCGATGCATTCCCGTAACCGGCGGGCCGGGATGCTGATCGGGCAGGGAAAATCGATGGATGAGGCGATGGCAGAGGTACAGATGGTCGTGGAAGGGGTTTATTCGGCCAAGGCCGGAAAGATTCTGGCGGATCGCTACGGCGTCTCAATGCCGATCATTGAGCAGGTGAATGAAGTTCTGTTTGCGGGGAAGTCGGCGGATGTGGCGGTTAAGGAGCTGATGATGCGGGAGCGGAAGGCGGAGGACTGAGTTGGTGGTTGGCCGGCAATGTGCGGCGCCTTTAGGGACGGGCTGAGGGTAGCTATGCGCATTGGTCTTTGGTTCATGTGTACGTGACCTAAGTGATACTAAGCAGTCCTCCCCAGCTGTCATAGCTCCCGTAAACGTCAGCAAGCGCCCTCCTTGGCGCATGCTGACTTGTGCGGACATCCTTGTCCGCCCATTACTGTATATTGTATCGGACTGCTAAGAATCACTAAGATCACTCCCAAAATCACCAAAGACCAATGCGCATAGCTAGCCTCAGCCCGTCCCTAAAGGCGCCGCACATTGCCTAATTTACGTATTGGCTTACTAATATAATAAGCAATATTATGTCGCAGAGACTGGATGGTTTTATAAAATCTGTTTATCTATGGGAGACAGATCTGTATGGATGGAGGAAGATATGGGATTTAAAAGTACCGTAGATTATGTGGCATCGGAAGAGCTGATGGCGAGCGTTAATGTGGCAGTTACATTGGGCAAGCCGTTACTGATAAAGGGCGAGCCGGGAACCGGGAAAACGATGCTGGCGGCGGCTGTAGCTCAATCATTGGGGAAAAAGCTGATCATATGGAATATCAAGTCTACTACCAAGGCTCAGGAAGGGCTGTATCTTTACGATACCATACAGCGGCTATATGACGGACAATTCGGAGAAGAAGGGGTATCGGATATTGCCCGTTACATTAAGCTTGGAAAGCTTGGGGAAGCTTTTGAAGCGGAGGATCAGGCCGTACTGCTGATTGACGAGATAGACAAGGCTGATCTGGAATTTCCCAACGATCTGTTATGGGAACTGGATCAGATGGAATTCTATATTCACGAAACCAAAAAAACCATTAAAGCAAAACAGCGCCCTATTGTTATTATTACTTCCAACGCTGAAAAAGAACTGCCCGATGCCTTCCTGCGCAGATGCATCTTTCATTACATTGACTTCCCGGATACTGCACTAATGGAAGAAATAGTGCGTACACACTATCCAGATATAGAAGATAAACTCCTTAAAAATGCCATGGATCGTTTCTATGAATTAAGATCCATCCGCGACATCAGGAAAAAACCCAGCACCTCGGAACTGATAGATTGGATCAACGCCCTACAGATCGGCGGAATACCTGCCGAAAAACTTAGAGACAGCCTACCATTTCTAGGCGTAATAATCAAAAAAGACGAGGACATCCAAGTTATAAAAAAACAAAAATAACAAAAATATAAAATATAAAAATAACATCCCAGCTGAGATACCGAATCGTCATCGGGGGCGAGCAGCATCTGCTCCGGTGCCTTGCGGGAGAAAATTAGTACAAGTTAGTTTCTCGCTAGGTAAAAAACAGTGATGGGCGGCCATGGATGGCCGCACAAGGCATCATGCGCCACGGATGGCGCTTGATGGCGGCACGGGAGCAGCCGATACTTTAGCGAGAAACTTAGTTGTACTTATTTTCGGGAGCCGGCACCGGAGCAGATG
>DBDG01000063.1:0-18583 GCA_002293475.1 Lachnospiraceae bacterium UBA938 | reverse complement strand
CAGAACGATGCCCCCAGAACGATAACCCCAGAACAATAAGGAACCCCCAATGTTTACAACCTTCTTCCACACCTGCCGCAACAAAGGCCTCACAATATCCCTAAATGAATGGCTGACACTCCAGTCAGCCCTTGATCATGGCCTAGGCGGAAGCAGCCTGACCCAGTTTTATTACCTGTCCCGGATGATATTAGTCAAAAGCGAAACCGAATTCGACAGATTTGACCAGGCCTTTGAGGAATGTTTCAAGGACATCCGTTCCGATAATATCATAACCAAAGAAATGTTGCGCTGGCTTGACAAGGAAGACTTAAAAGCCTTGGCCGAGGAAGAACAGCGCGGCATGCTGAACCGGCTGGAAGAAAGCCCGCTCATTGACAAGGAAGAAGTTGAACAGAAGCTTAAAGAGCGGCAAAAGGATCAGGACAGCGAGCATAACGGCGGTAACTACTGGATCGGTACGATGGGTAAGACTTCTTTCGGCAATACTGGCGGCAATATGGGCGGCATCCGGATCGGGGGAGTGACCGGCCACCAATCTGCCTTTGCCGTCTTAGGTTCCCATAAATATAAAGACTTCCGGGATGACAGAATCTTGGATAACCGCCAATTTCAGATGGCGTTACGAAAACTGCGGCAGTTTTCCGCTAAGCTCGACATCCCCAAGACCGAGCTGGATATTGACGGTACTATTGATAAGACCTGCAGTAATGGCGGCTGTCTGCAGATCGTAATGGAGCGTCCTCGTAAAAATTCCGTTAAACTGTTGCTTTTAATGGATTCGGGGGGCACGATGATTCCTTATTCTTCACTTATGAATGAGCTGTTTCAGTCGGTGCACAAAGATAACCATTATAAAGAAGTGAAGTGTTATTATTTTCATAACTGCATCTATTCCAAGCTATATAATAGCCCGGAATGTGAAAACGGTGACTGGATTGACACGGAATGGATGTTCCGGAACCTTAGCAGCGATTACAAGGTAATCATTGTTGGAGATGCGGCGATGGCACCGGAGGAACTGTATTCCGCTACCGGCAATTACCGGGGACCGAACGGCGGCTTGTCCGGCTGGGAATGGCTGAAATTGATGAAGCGGCATTATAAAAGGATTGTCTGGCTGAATCCGAAGATGGCACCGGGAGCAGCGCCCTGGCGGGAAGCGGAAACGGCGGTAAAAGAGCTTTTTCCGATGTACAAGCTGACGGTGGCGGGACTGCAGAAAGCCATGCAGACGCTGATGGCAGGTCGATAAGTGGATATAATAAATGTATGTTTGGCCAATATGACGGTGGTACAGCACTAGAGAAAAGGGAGGTAAGGAAATGACTATTTTTGATGAATTAAAGGCCAGGGGACTGCTGGCACAGCTTACCGATGAAGAGGAGATCAAGGAGCTGATCAACAACGGGAAAGCGGTTTTTTATATCGGGTTTGACCCTACGGCGGATTCATTGCATGTCGGGCATTTTATGGCTCTTTGCCTGATGAAGCGGCTGCAGATGGCGGGCAACAGGCCGATAGCCCTGCTTGGCGGCGGGACCGGCATGATCGGCGATCCTTCGGGACGGAGCGACCTGCGCACGATGTTGAACCGGGAAATGATCGAGCATAACTGCGAGTGTTTTAAGCGGCAGATGAGCAAGTTTATTGAATTTGGTGAGGGTAAAGCCATGATGGTAAATAATGCCGACTGGCTGCTGGAGCTGAACTATATTGAATTATTGCGGGAAGTGGGGGTTCATTTCAGCGTTAACCGGATGCTGGCGGCGGAGTGCTATAAGCAGCGGATGGAAAAAGGCTTAAGTTTTCTGGAATTCAATTACATGATTATGCAAAGTTATGATTTTTATGTATTATACCAGAAATACGGCTGTAATATGCAGTTCGGAGGTGATGACCAGTGGAGCAATATGCTGCATGGTACGGAACTGATCCGCCGTAAGCTGGGCAAAGATGCCTATGCCATGACGATAACGCTGCTGCTTAATTCCGAAGGAAATAAGATGGGAAAGACCCAGAAAGGGGCTGTCTGGCTGGATCCGGAGAAGACTACGCCTTTTGAGTTCTATCAGTACTGGCGGAATGTGGCCGATGCCGATGTGTTAAAATGTATCAGGATGCTGACGTTCCTGCCCCTGGAGCAGATTGACGAGATGGACAGCTGGGAGGGCAGCCAGCTGAACCAGGCCAAGGAGCTCCTTGCCTTTGAAATGACTAAGATGATTCACGGAGAAGAAGAAGCCGTCAAATCCCAAGAAGGTGCCAGGGCTTTATTTTCATCCGGCCATGCCGCCGATATGCCGACGACAATCTTAACGGATGACGATTTTGAAGACGGCTATATTGATATTGTTTCCCTCCTTTGTAAAGCGGAGCTGGTATCCAGCCGTTCCGAAGGCCGGAGAGCCGTGGAGCAGGGGGGAGTGACGGTAAATCATGAAAAAGTAACCGATTTTAAAGCTGTTTTTGCCAGTGACATGTTTGCCGCGGACGGCGCTGTCGTCAAACGGGGGAAGAAGAATTTTAGGAAAATAAGGGCAGGACAATAAGGACAGGACAATAAGGACAGGACAATTATGACAAAGAAGTTATACGCGGGGAATGCCATTGAAAACCAGCAATAAATACCGATTGTCAGAACGACAAATTCAACTGAATGGTACTGCTTATCCTTATAAGCTGACCCAAAGCAGCCGAAAGTCCATTGTTATTCAGGTGAAACCGGACGGCAGTGTTCATGTAAGAGCGCCGTTTCGGGTTTCTGTTACTGAAATAGAAAGATTTTTACATATTAAGAAAGACTGGCTTACCAAAACGGTAAGCCAAGCCTTGGCGGCACACAGCGCACCCCCCGTACAGTTTGAAAACGGGGAGCGGTTTCGCTATCTAGGAAACGAATATATCTTAGAATGTCAGGAAGCAACCGGCCGGAAAGAAAACAGTGTCGGAATATCGGAAGACCGGATTGTCATGACGCTCACGCAGGAAATGGCGATAACAAAGCGGCAAGATCTGATGGAACAGTGGTACCGGCAACAGGCACAGCGGGTGCTTACAGCGAAAGCAGATATATTTGCCGGTATTCTAAAGGTAAAGTATGTCAATCTCCGTATTAATAACCCCAAAACACGTTGGGGCAGCTGTTCTTCCCAAGGGAACCTCAACTTTAACTGGCATATTGTCATGGCTCCGGAGGCTGTCGTGGATTATCTGGTTATCCATGAGTTATGTCACCTGCTCCATATGAACCACTCGGAGTTATTCTGGAAGAGTGTCGAGGGTCTGTGCCCAGATTATAAAAATCTCAGAAAATGGCTAAAAACGCATGGTAGCGGACTTAAGAGCTGGTAGAAAATACCGGCTTTTTTAACGCGAAATTTGTTGTCGAAATCTATCTTATCTGTTATGATGGAAAAGGTTCGGTTTACATAACATGTACCGATCCATACAAAAACAGATAGGAGATATCAATATGATGAAGAAAATAAGCCAATATACCTTCACCAAAAGATTACTGATACTATTTCTCACATATTGTTTAGTCACGGGCAGCCTCATGCCGGCCGCAACGGCATTTGCGGCAGAAGATATACAGCTGGCGGTTAAGGCGGAAAACACGGCGACATTTGCCGACCAGCCAATAGATAAGACGGTAACGCAGGACGTAGCGGAGACTGTAGCGCAGCCGGCAGACCAGACTGCGGAGCAGCCGATAGGTACCACCGACCAGACCGTAGCGCAGCCGGCAGACCAAAATGCGGAACCGACGTTAGGTCAGACAGTAGGGCAGTCCGGTTCAGAGTTGAGTGGACAAGCAGGCGCAGAAGCGGAAGCAGGAGCTGCCGGGACAGCCGGGACAGCAGGAACGGAAAACGGTAACGAAGAAAATACTGACGAAGACTTGGCTTTAAGCGAAGATGAAACTGAAGAAGCAATCGAAGAAGCAATCGCAATGGAAACAGAGGAAGAGATTGCTGCCGCAAAAGACCAAGAATTAGAAAATGCCCGCAAAGCTTTACAGGAAATACTGAAAGATAAGAGTGTAATGGCCTTAGTATATTTATGTGACACCTATGCCGTCAAAACAGAGCCGGATCCATCATCGGACCCTGTCGTAACGGTTTCATCGGGCCAGACTGTTGAAATACTGGATGTGTCACTGACCGATCAGACAGTATGGTATCGGGTGCGGTTATATTATAATGGAAGTACGGAATATACCGGCTATATTCCAAAAGAAAAGCTGGCTTATTCGGACGAGCTTTTGCTGGCATGGGAAGCAGAGTATCTTACATCTTTGCTGAATACGGCTAAGAGCCCCGGAGTCGCCCGGAGAAGCCGGGCACTGCCGACATACCCGGACATTGAGCAGTTTCCGGCAAGTTACCGCTCAAAGTTATATGAGTTGAAAGCGCAATATCCCAACTGGATATTTGTCAGGTCTGATGCCAAAGATAGCTGGGATACCGCGGTGGCAAACGAAATGCTGCCTCCGGAAAGAAGCCTGATTTATTATACGGCAGATAGTGAATGGAAAGATTTGCTTTATGATTATCCTTGGTATATTGCCACGAAACAGGCAGTAGCGTACTGTATGGATCCTCGTAATTATTTTGATGAGAAAGCGATATTCCAGTTTGAACAGCTTACCTACAATGCTTCCTACCATACCGAGGCAGCGCTGGACAGTATCTTATCCGCCACTTTTATGAACGGACGGATTCCGGATGACAGCTTAAGCTATTCCCAGGCTTTTATGCTGCTGGGCGAGCAGTACGGCATCAGCCCTTATCATCTGGCAGCCAGGGTATATCAGGAGCAGGGGCCGGGTAATTCACCGTTGATTTCCGGTACCTATCCTGGCTATGTCGGTTACTATAATTATTTCAATGTCGGAGCATATGGAATCGGCGAAGAAGTCTATCTGTCCGGCATGCGGTATGCCAGCGGGCAAGGATGGAACACCCGTTTTAAATCCCTTAGCGGCGGTGCCGCGACCATTGGCAATAATTACATTAAAAAAGGCCAGGACACCTTATATCTGCAAAAATTCAACGTGGTTTCCGGCGTGTATTATCATCAGTATATGCAGAATATCCAGGCTCCGGCATCGGAAGCTTCCAAGTCTTGGCAGCTTTATAAGGCCAGCGGCGCTTTAAATAATCCGTTTGTATTTAAGATTCCGGTATACGAAGATATGCCGTCTGACACCGGCGCTGATGCCGGTGATGATGTCGATAATATCATTGATGATACTATTAAAGATGATACTGTCAAAGATGATACTGTCAAAGATGATACTGTCAAAGATGATACTGTCCAAGATGATACTGTCAAAGCAACAGCATTAAATGTGGAAAGCGAAGCTTATGAATTAGTGATCGGAGACAGTATTACGGTAACGGCAACTGTTTTACCGGAAAATACGGATGATAAAACCCTTGTGTGGGAAAGTGATAATACCGCGGTCGCGTCGGTAGATGCCACCGGGAAAGTCACCGCTATAGACGTCGGCGCGGCAAGCATAACGGCAGCCACCACTGACGGTTCGGAACTCAGGGTTGCGGTAACAATTACCGTAAAAGACGGTATCCAGTATTTTGGCCTGGATAAGACAGCCATCCAGATGACAGCAGGGGAGTCGGCTGATTTAGTGGCAACGGTTCAGGCCTATTCCGGCAAGGCAATGGTGGTCACATGGAGCAGCCATAATCCAGAAGTCGCCGGCGTTGATGCTGCTGGCAAGATAACCGCTTATAGCGAAGGCAGCACAATAATAACAGCAACAGCGGGAGATCGGGAATTGACTTGCAAAGTCAACATATTGCCGAGCGCTGTTCTAGATGAAGAGCCGCCTACATTCACGTTACCTAAAAATGAAAAGATATCCGCCGTGCAGGTAAGCTACAACCTGAAACCGGCTGTTGATAACAGATACAGCGAAGGATTCCTGCAAATAAAGACCAAGAAAGGCACTATACTAGATCCAAGCTATTTTACCTATCAGTCAGGCAATGAAGCAGCGGTTCTGGTGGATGCCGACGGGCGGGTTACGCCAAACCCGGCTTATAATAGTACCAAAAATATGACGGTTTCTGTAACGGCGACATTAAAAAATGATCCGTCAAACCGGGCGGTGACATTTTGGGTAACCGTGCTTGCCAGAGAACAGGCTGGGCAAAACGGTGCAAACGGACAAAGCAGCAGCGAAAAGAACAACACCAATGGAAAAAATAATACCAATGAAAAGAGCAGCACAAAGGGCAAAAATGATACCAATGTAAATAATAACTCAAATGAAAAAAATGTTACCGGAAATAACGGCGTCAACGGAAACAGTGGCACCGCCGGAAATAACGTCACAAAAGGAAAAAACAGGGCTGCCGGGACAACCGCAGCGGCCGGCCTTCAGCTATGCCGGATAACGGCCAAGTCGAGGAACTTACAGCTGGCGCTGTCCTTACTGCAGTTCATGTTAAAGCAACCTGAAAACTGATAACCTGAAAGTAATTTTTTAAGAAAAGAATTATTGGGACTCCTTCCGCATATATTTAACCAGTAAATATTGATTACTGCGTTAATCACGGAAGGAGTCTCTTTTATGGAAAACTTGAATACCGGCACTTATGACCTTTATAAAGATATCCAAGTCAGGTGCGGCGGTGAGATTTATATTGGTGTGGTAGGTCCGGTCCGAACAGGAAAATCCACCTTTATAAAACGTTTTATGGATCTTATGGTGCTTCCCTTCATGAATGAAGAGTATGAAAAGGAACGTGCTACCGATGAAATGCCTCAGAGCTCAGGCGGCAAGACGATAACCACCACTGAACCAAAGTTCATACCCAAAGAAGCTGCCCAGATTACTTTGGCCGGTGACGTGGATGTCAAGGTGCGGCTAATCGACTGCGTTGGCTTTATGGTGGAAGGAGCCACCGGTCATATGGAGAACGATGCGGAGCGGTTGGTCAGGACACCGTGGTCTGCCCAGGCAATCCCTTTTACTGAGGCCGCCGAAACCGGAACCAGAAAAGTCATCAACGATCATTCGACCATTGGCGTCGTTGTAACCTGCGACGGCAGCTTCGGCGACATCCCAAGGGAAAACTATCGTGAAGCGGAAGACCGCACTATCCAAGAATTACGCCGGATACATAAGCCTTTTATTGTGCTGGTCAATACTGTCAGGCCGTATTCCGAGGATGCCAAGGCCGTTGCTGAGGAAATCCGCAGCCGCCACAATGTCAGCACGCTGCCTGTTAACTGCGAGCAGTTAAAAAGAGAAGATATCAATACGATCCTTGAAAATATCCTCTATGAGTTCCCGCTCACGATGGTCGAGTTTTATATGCCCAAATGGGTGGAAATGCTGCCGGCCGGCCATCCCATGAAAAACGACATGGTAAGCCGGATTAAAGAGCTGATGCGGCAGCTAAGCAATATCAGAAGCGCGGTAACAAGCGGGATTAATCTGGAGAGCAATTATATTAAGAAATGTAAAGTGGAAAATATCAATATGTCCAACGGCTGTATCCGGGTCAGGCTGGATGTAGACGACAACTTCTATTATGAGATGCTCAGTGATCTGATCGGGGAGGATATCAAGAATGAATACCATTTGCTGTCTGTCCTGAAAGAATTGTCCAAGATGCGCAGAGAGTATGTCAAGGTTCTCCATGCCGTAGATTCCGTGCGGATGAAAGGATATGGCGTAGTAACGCCCGACCGCGAAGAGGTCCGTCTGGAACGTCCGGAGATCATTAAGCACGGCAACAAGTTCGGGGTCAAGATCAAAGCCGAGAGCCCGAGCATCCATATGATCAAAGCCAATATCGAGACGGAAATATCCCCGATTGTGGGAACCGAAGAACAGGCGCAGGATCTTATTAAATATATTTCCAATGCCGATACCAGCGAAGAAGGTATCTGGGAGACCAATATTTTCGGCAAGACGGTGGAACAGCTTGTCAACGACGGCATCAACGGCAAGGTTTCCATGATCGGCGAGGAAAGCCAAGTCAAACTACAGGAGACCATGCAGAAAATCGTTAACGACAGCAACGGCGGGATGGTGTGCATCATAATCTAAACCGGTTCTGTCATGTGACGTATAGAGGGTGTCCCCAAACTGTGAGTTTTCAGGCTCATAAGAAGGGGCATCCTCTTCTTTTTTTCTGTTTCATATTGATTTCTTTGCCCATACCGGCATAAACAGCCTGAATTTTAGTGAAAACAGCTTGCAGCAAAATAATTCGCTTTAATTTACTGTTTCCGTTTCCGGTAAATTATGGTATACTGTTAATTGATTTTTAAATCCAAGATTTAACAAATTATGTAGCATGAGGCTGTGTAAACATGCGGATAGGAGAAAGATGAATCCAGTATATGATAAACTAACAAGGTGCCATAAGAGCGTGAAAGACTTCCTGACTCAAACCGGGCAGCCGGACTTTGTTCCCCGGGTTGCTTTGGTCCTAGGTTCAGGACTGGGAGATTATGCGGACAATATCCGGGTCATCGCCGAACTGGATTATCAGGAGATAGAAGGTTTTCCGGTCTCTACTGTGCCGGGACATGCCGGCCGGTTTATCTGGGGCTATGTGGATGAAGTGCCCGTAGTATGTATGAAAGGCAGGGTACATTATTACGAAGGCTATCCTATAAGCGATGTTGTCTTGCCGATCCGCCTGATGGGGATGATGGGTGCCGAGATTTTATTCCTGACCAACGCTTCGGGGGGGATTATGGAAGGCTGCCGGGCCGGAGATTTTATGCTGATAACCGATCATATCGGCGCATTTGTCGCCAATCCCCTGATCGGCCCCAATATAGAAGAGCTGGGCACTCGTTTTCCGGATATGAGCACTGTTTATCGGAAGGAGCTGCGGGATATCATCAAAAAGACGGCGGCCGACCTGGCGATTCCCCTTTTGGAAGGGATATATGCGCAGATGTCAGGCCCTTCCTTTGAATCTCCTGCCGAAATCCATATGCTTGGCATCATGGGAGCCGGCGCGGTCGGAATGAGTACGGTTGTGGAAGCGATTGCGGCCAATCACATGGGGATAAAAGTCTGCGGAATTTCCTGTATCTGCAATCCGGCGGCCGGACTATCACCGGTACCGCTGACCCATGAGGAAGTACAGGAAGCCGCCAACCAGGCCGCTCCGTTATTTAAGCAATTGGTTACCGGTTCTATTATCGGATTCGGGAAGTTATAGGTAACGTGATGGAAAATATTGATAAGAGTATTCCGGTTGAGGAATTGATCCAGTCGGCAATACTGGCGCGCCGGAAAGCTTATGCGCCGTATTCCGGCTATTATGTAGGTGCAGCGGTTCTTACGATGGATAACCGTATTTATACCGGCTGCAATATCGAAAATGCTTCTTACGGAGCGACCGTCTGTGCGGAAAGAACAGCGGTGTTTAAGGCAGTCAGCGAAGGCCGCGGCAAATGCCGGGCGCTTGCCGTAGCAGGAAGCCCGCAAGGCGACAAGATAACCCAGTATGCCTTTCCCTGCGGGGTATGCCGGCAGGTAATCAGTGAGTTTGCGCCTGACCCGGAGAATTTTGTCGTCATAGTGGCTCAGGGCAAAGATGACTACAAGCTGTTCTCGTTAAAGGAATTACTGCCGGAAAGCTTCGGTCACGACCAGCTAATTAACTGATAGCCAATAATTTGGCGGCTGGGTCGTAGCTTCAAATTGATTGAAAGTCCGCTTAAACGGACATGGGGTACCGAGATGAAATATCGTTTTTATAATGCTAGGATACTGTCTATGGAAGAAAACCGCCCGGTATTTTCCGGCGAGGTACATATTGACGGAGCCCGGATTATCTATGTGGGAGACGGCGCGGGGGCTGGCGCTGGTAATGACAAGGATGACGCCGCCGGGGCGCCGTGGGACAGGCAGATAGACTGCCAGGGCAATCTCTTGATGCCCGGTTTCAAAAATGCCCATACCCATTCGGGAATGACGCTTTTGCGTTCTTATGCCGATGACCTCCCTTTATCAGAGTGGCTGAACAACCAGGTGTTCCCGGTTGAGGCGCAGATGACGGCGGATGACATCTATCATCTGACTAGGCTGGCTGTCTTGGAGTATCTGACCAGCGGGATTACCGCTATCTTTGATATGTATCTGACCCCGGAATCTATCGCTCAGGCATGCACTGATATGGGGATGCGCTGTGTGCAGGTAGGGGCAGCGAATAATTTTGGCCAGACCACGGAGACGGTGGCTGAGATGTTTGCTAAGTTAAATCAAAAAGACAGTTTAAACAGCTATATTTTAGGGTTCCATGCTGAATACACCTGTTCGGAGGAACTGCTTGGCCGGGTGGCGGAACTGTCACACCGTTATCAGGCTCCGGTCTTTACCCATCTGGCGGAAACGGCGGCTGAGGTACAGGGCTGCCGGGAGCGCCATGGTGGCATGACGCCGGCAGTATATCTTGACTCCTTAGGCATCTTTGACCATGGCGGCGGCGGATTTCACTGCGTACATATGAGCGAAGCGGATATGGAGGTATTTCAGAAAAGAGGCCTGTATGCCGTGACCAACCCGGCTTCCAATCTGAAGCTGGCCAGCGGGATCGCGCCGGTCGCTGAATTCCTGGAGCGGGGGATAGCGGTTGCCATCGGAACCGACGGACCGGCCAGCAATAACTGCCTGGACATGTTCCGGGAAATGTTCCTGGTTACCGGCCTGGCGAAAGTAAAAGAAAGTAATGCCGCCGCCGTGGATGCCATGGAAGTGCTGCACATGGCCTGTGTGAACGGAGCCAAAGCCATGGGATTGACCGAGGCAGTCAGTCTGGCTCCGGGGCAGTTGGCCGACATGGTCATGATAGATTTACAGCAGCCCAACATGCAGCCGCTCAACAACATCGCGAAAAACATCGTATACAGCGGCAGCAAGCAGAATGTGATGATGACCATGATCAACGGAAAAGTACTTTATGAAAAGGGAGATTTTTATGCAGGCTCAGAGGTTTCCGCCATATATGCCAAAGCGGGCGATATTATCCGCCGGCTGAAAGCATAGCGGGACTGACGCCGCCTGATAAAGATAAAACAGCTAACCAATTCTTAAAGGAGGGAAACATGTTAGAAAAACTTTTTAAGCTCAAAGAAAACAAAACGGATATTCGCACTGAAGTCATGGCCGGAATCACTACTTTCATGACAATGGCCTATATACTTGCGGTAAATCCCAGTTTGTTAAGCAGTCCGTCCGGTGCGGCGATGGATCCTACGGCGGTGTTGATCGCGACAGCCCTAGCATCCTTTGTCGGCACTATGCTGATGGCTTTCTTAGCCAACTATCCGTTTGCCATGGCTCCGGGGATGGGGCTGAACGCCTTCTTTTCTTTTACGGTAGTCGGGTCGATGGGTTATTCGTGGCAGCTTGCTTTGTTGGCAGTCTTTGTCGAAGGCCTTGTTTTCATTGTATTATCCTTGACCAATGTCAGGGAGGCCATATTCAATGCCATACCGTTAACATTGAAAGCAGCGGTCAGTGTCGGTATCGGATTGTTTATTGCCTTTATCGGTTTACAAGGCGCCAACCTGATCGTCGGTGATGCCGCGGTTCTGGTGGCCTTTCAGCCTTTTACGGCAGAAAACTTTTCATCGGTAGGTATTTCCGCTATCCTGACTCTGGTAGGTGTCCTTATCACCGCTTTGTTGCTGATCAAGAATGTCAAGGGCGGTATATTGTTCGGTATTTTGATCACCTGGGTTCTGGGGATGATCTGTGAAGCGACCAAGCTCTACATACCAAATCCGGATCTTGAGCTTTATTCAACCATACCCAGCGGTATTATCAGTTTTAATTTCTCGGCCTTTGGGCAGACCTTTGGGCAGCTGTTCAAAGCCGATTTCAGCTCTATCAGGGTTCTTGACTTTATCGTAATCTGCTTCAGCTTTTTATTCGTAGACATCTTCGACACCTTAGGAACCTTGATCGGCGTTTCTTCTAAAGCCAATATGCTGGACAAGGACGGCAAACTGCCCCGGATCAGAGGCGCCCTGTTAGCGGATGCGGTAGCAACCAGTGCGGGGGCAGTATTCGGGACTTCGACAACGACAACTTATGTCGAAAGTGCCGCCGGCGTGACGCAGGGTGGCAGAACCGGCCTTACGGCAGCTGTCACGGGCTTGTTGTTCTTGCTTTCGATAATTTTCTCGCCAGTCTTTCAGGCGATCCCGTCCTTTGCCACGGCACCGGCTTTGATTATCGTCGGCTTTTATATGATGGGCATGGTGGTCAAGATTAATTTTGAGGATATGACCGAGGCTATTCCGGCCTTCCTGTGCATCCTGATTATGGTGACTGCATACAGCATTCCGGAGGGTATTGCTTTTGGTATTATCTCTTGGACATTAATCAATCTGATCACCGGAAAGCACAAGGAAAAGAAAATCAGCGTATTAATGTATGTACTGAGTGTTTTATTTATCCTGAAATATATTTTCCTTTAATCAGTATATAAGACTGGTTTTACACAACACTAATTAATAATAATGTATATGCAACATATTCTTTATCCTCAGAGGTGACCGGCAAATTGCCGGTCCTTCTGTAAGATTATACTTCACACAGCAGCAGAGGGAGAGACGCAATGGAGTATCTTATGTTTGCCTTGGTGGCTTTTGGTTTCATTGTCGTTCTCATGATATCCGGCTGGATCCATGAAAAGCGCCAGGAAAAGAAATTTGTCGCAAAGTTACGGGCAGATTACGGTATTTTACCCAAACGGGAATATACACCGGAACAGTATGCCGGCATTTCTCATTATTTTGCAAGGCACCGGGACGGCTTTATTATTGACGACATTACCTGGAACGATCTGGAGATGGATGAAATATTCCGCCGGATGAACCATACCTGGTCGTCAGCGGGGGAAGAATACCTTTACTATGCTTTGCGGACGCCGCTTACCTCAGAAAACGATTTAATCAGAAGAGAGACGGTCATCACCTATTTTCAGCACGAGGAAGCACAGCGGGTGACCTGGCAGCTGCTTTTTGCCAAGCTCGGCCGGACCGGTAAATACTCCCTTTATAATTATCTGGGTTATCTTGATCAGCTGGGAACAAGAAGCAATATGAGGCATTTCCTGTCTATCGCGGCTATGATAGCCGCCATCGCTGCGGTTACCCTGTCGCCGGCGGTCGGGATTACGCTCGTTTTTATAGCCCTTACCTACAATCTGACCAGTTATTACCGCGTCAAGAAGGATATTGAGCCATATATTATCAGTTTTTCTTATATATTCCGGCTGCTTGACAGTGTGAAAGCAATGGAAAGGAACCAGGTTCCGGTTCTGAAAGAACAGATAGCGGAAATGGCGCGGTGCCGGACCGCCTTTGCCAGATTCCGCCGAGGTTCCTATCTGTTGATGTCGCCGGCCCGGATGTCGGCATCAAGCAATCCTCTGGAGGTGGTATTGGATTACCTGCGGATGGGGCTCCATCTGGACCTGATAAAATTCAATCAGATGCTGGCTCAGGTGCGTCAGCATACGGGGGAGATCGACCGGATGCTGACGATAGCCGGCTCCGTGGAAGCCATGATTGCCATAGGTGCTTGGCGGGAAGGTCTAAAGAGAAACGGAGCGGGATATTGTGTACCGCAGTTCCTTGCGGAAAAGAGGATAGCCGGAAAAGGAATTTATCATCCGCTCTTAGCGGAACCAGTGAAAAATGACCTTGACATCGGCCACAGCGTCCTGCTCACCGGTTCCAATGCTTCCGGGAAGTCAACGTTTTTGAAAGCAGTCGCGCTCAATGCGATCATGGCGCAGACAGTGCATACCTGTCTGGCCAACAGTTACCGCACCGCGATGTTCCTGACGGCTTCTTCGATGTCCCTGCGGGATGATATTCTGGGGGGCGAAAGCTATTATATGGCGGAAATAAGAGCCATGAAGCGGTTGCTTGATCTTTGCCGGACAGCCGACATCCCCGTGCTGGTGCTGGTGGATGAAGTGCTAAGGGGGACCAATACGGTCGAGCGGATTGCCGCATCTACACAGATACTGCGCAGTCTTGACGGAGAAAACAGCCTTTGTTTCGCGGCCACACATGATGTTGAGCTGACCCATCTGTTGGAAGCAGAATATGAAAACTATCACTTTGAAGAGGTGTTTACCGAAGGGGATATCTACTTCCCTTATATACTGAAAAGCGGCCGGGCGACGACCAGAAATGCGATCCGTCTGCTAAAGGCCATGGGTTACGACCCTGGGCTGGTAGACGATGCCGAACAGCTGGCCGAAGTGTTCTCGGCAAGCGGGAAATGGCAGAACGGATATCGGCCGTTGTCAGCAGACAAGGATGATATAGATGAAGGCGGTGAATCATGGGCATGAAGGTGACGATATATACAGACGGTTCAGCACGAGGCAATCCGGAGGGGCCGGGAGGATACGGGACGATCCTGCAATATACTGATGGCCAAGGGAGGCTGCATGAACGGGAATATTCCGGCGGTTTCAAGAAGACCACCAATAACCGGATGGAGCTGATGGCAGCTATCGTGGGACTGGAAGCATTGAACAGGCCTTGTCAGGTCGAGCTGATTTCTGACTCCAAGTATCTTACCGAGGCATTTAACAAGCACTGGATCGATAACTGGCAGCTAAAAGGGTGGAAGACAAGTACCAACAAAGAGGTGAAAAACATCGACCTCTGGCGGCGGCTGCTGAAAGCCGTCGAGCCGCATAAAATCAGCTTTATATGGGTTAAGGGACATGACGGCCATCCGGAAAATGAACGTTGTGACAAACTGGCAACAAAGGCGGCTGACGGAGACGGATTACTTGACGATACTGGGGAAGAAGTGTTATGATAGTGAATAAAGATGAGAAGATTACACAGGAGGCATAGATAGATGGACAGACTGATTTTATTTATTAATGCATTTTTATCATATTTTCTGGTATTTATTGTAATTGTTGCCTTGGTATTGGCGGCGGTATGGATCGGAATCCGACTGCGCAAGGCGAAAGATGCCAAGAATGCCTTGGCAGAGGAGCTGTTAGCAGACCGGCCTGAATAAAGAGGATGACGCTTATAAATCGACATTCATCCAAACCGGAAGCATGTTTTACGACGTTTAAAAGAATGGTTAATTAATACAAAATAATCATTCTTTTTTTGTTGAAGATTATCAAGGAATTCGTTGACATTATTGATATGATATTCTATACTATTAATTATCACAATATATAGTAGGAGGACAGGGTAGACACTTCTATATATTGTGACAAATATTGTGACAAATAGATATTTTGACCTGTAAATAAGTATGTTTGGGAACGATCCGTGCCGCAAGGTAACAGAAAGAAAGGAATTACTGATGGATTTACAAAGACAATTTTTGCCGGAGCATACCGTCAAGGTAATTAAGAAGGACGGCAGCAGAGAGGCATTTAATGTTCAAAAAGTAATTGATGCCGTAGGCAAGAGCGCGTACCGGGCTTTAACAAAATTCACGGAAGAAGAAAAAGCACAGATCTGCCAATATGTGGTAGACAAGGTGAATGAACTGGATAAGGAAGCCATTCCGATTCCGATCATGCATAATATCGTGGAAAGCGCCTTGGAGAATGTCAAGCCTATCGTTGCCAAAAGCTACCGAGACTACCGGAATTATAAACAGGATTTTGTGCGGATGATGGATGATGTCTATAAGAAAAGCCAGTCCATCATGTATGTAGGCGACAAGGAGAACGCCAATACCGACAGTGCCTTGGTGTCTACGAAACGCAGCCTGATTTTCAATCAGTTCAATAAGGAACTGTATCAGAAGTTTTTTATGACCACCGAAGAAATCCAGGCCTGCCGCGACGGTTATATTTATGTTCATGACATGTCGGCCAGAAGGGATACGATGAACTGCTGTCTCTTTGACGTCGGCAGCGTCCTTTCCAACGGTTTTGAGATGGGCAATATCTGGTATAATGAACCAAAAAGCTTGGACGTGGCTTTTGACGTTATCGGCGACATCGTGCTGAGTGCGGCGAGCCAGCAGTATGGCGGCTTTACTGTACCTGAGGTAGACAAGTTACTGGAGCCTTATGCCGAGAAGACCTATGAAAAAGCCATAAAAAAGTATATTCGTCTGGGTATTGACCAGGAAAGCGCGGAAGCGGAAGCCTATGCCGATACCTTACGGGAGTTTGAACAGGGCTTCCAGGGCTGGGAGTATAAATTCAACACGGTCGCCAGCAGCCGGGGCGATTATCCCTTCATTACCGTTACGTCAGGTTTGGGAACCGGCCGTTTTGCCCGTCTGGCCACGATTTCCCTGTTAAATGTCAGAAGAAGAGGGCAAGGGAAAAAGGATTGTAAGAAACCGGTCCTCTTTCCGAAGATCGTCTTTTTATATGATGAGAACCTGCACGGCTCCGGCAAGGAGCTGGAAGACGTCTTTGATGCCGGGGTCAGATGTTCGGCCAAAACCATGTATCCCGACTGGCTCGGGCTGACCGGCAAAGGCTATATCGCCAGCATGTACAAGCAGTACGGCAAGGTAATCTCACCGATGGGCTGCCGGGCATTTTTATCGCCATGGTATGCAAGGGGCGGCATGCACCCGGCGGACGACAAGGATGAGCCGGTTTTTGTCGGCCGGTTTAATGTCGGGGCAGTATCCTTGCATCTGCCGATGATTTTAGCCAAGGCAAGGCAGGAGAGCCGGGATTTTTATGAGGTCTTGGATTATTATCTCAATCTGATCCGCCAGCTTCACATTCGTACCTATGCTTATCTGGGGGAGATGCGTGCTTCCACCAATCCGCTTGCTTACTGTGAAGGCGGTTTTCTAGGGGGCAATCTTAAGCTAAGCGATAAAATAAAACCGATACTGAAGTCCGCCACGGCCAGCTTCGGGATTACGGCCTTTAACGAGCTACAGGAACTCCATAACGGCAAATCGCTGGTGGAAGACGGCCAGTTTGCGCTGGAAGTGCTGGAGCATATTAATAAAAAGATCCTAGAATTCAAGGAGGCCGACGGACATCTGTATGCGATATACGGTACGCCGGCAGAAAGCCTCTGCGGCTTGCAGGTCAAACAGTTCCGGGCTAAATACGGCATAGTGGAAGGTGTGTCTGACCGGGAATACGTATCCAACAGCTTCCACTGCCATGTGAGTGAGGAGATTACCCCGATTCAGAAGCAGGATCTGGAATACCGTTTCTGGGAGCTGTCCAACGGCGGCAAGATCCAGTATGTAAAATACCCGATCGACTACAATATAGAAGCTGTCAAGACACTCATACGTCGGGCGATGGAATATGGCTTTTATGAAGGCGTCAACCTGTCTTTGGCTTATTGCGACGACTGCGGGCATCAGGAGCTAGAGATGGATGTGTGCCCCAAATGCGGCAGCACGAACCTGACCAAGATAGACCGTATGAACGGTTACCTGTCTTACTCAAGAGTACATGGAGATACGCGGCTTAATGAAGCCAAGATGGCCGAAATAGCAGAAAGGAAGAGCATGTAGGAATGAGGTATCACAACATTACTAAGGACGACATGTTAAACGGCGACGGCCTTCGGGTGGTACTATGGGTTGCCGGATGCTCACACTGCTGCCGAGACTGCCATAACCCTGTCACCTGGGATCCAGCCGGCGGCCTGCTGTTTGACGAGCGGGCCAGGCAAGAAATCTTTGGCCAGCTGGATAAGCCCTATATATCCGGGATCACCTTTTCCGGCGGCGACCCGCTGCATGCGGCGAATCGTCTGGACGTACGTGCCCTGATGGCGGAAATCAAGGAAAAATACCCACACAAGACTATCTGGCTTTACACCGGCGATTCATGGGAGCATATCCTGCATTACAATCTGATGCAGTATGTGGATGTGCTGGTCGAAGGAGAGTTTGAGACAGATAGAAAGGACGGCAAACTTTTATGGAAGGGAAGCAGCAACCAGCGTGTCATTGATGTGCAGAAATCACTGAAACAGACCGACCCGGCGCTGCCGGTGCTGCATTGCGGCGATTATGAATGAAAGCTGCGGTTATGGGAATAAAGAATAATGGTGGATGCAAAGGTGAAGATAAAGATGAATATAAAAATCAAGTATTTTAACGACAGAATAGAACGCCTGGCTTATATTGACGGCAAATCGGACTGGATTGACCTGCGCGCCGCCGCCGATATGGAGTTGAAGGCCGGGGAATTTAAACTGATTCCGCTTGGCGTGGCGATGGAGCTGCCGCAAGGCTATGAAGCCCATATCGTGCCGCGCAGCTCCACTTTTAAGAACTTCGGGATCATCCAGACCAATCACCAAGGTGTGGTGGATTGTTCTTACTGCGGGGATAATGACCAATGGTTTATGCCGGCGTATGCGCTCCGCGACACGCAGATCAGCATAAATGACCGGATTTGCCAGTTCCGGATCGTGGAGAATCAGCCGAAGCTCACCTTTGAGGAAGTTGCCAGCCTCGGGAATGAGGACAGAGGCGGGCACGGCAGCACTGGGACTGGGTGAGAATATGGTGCTTGAGCGGTCATCGTCATATATTTAATCTATAATCTATAATAATAAT
>DBDG01000075.1 GCA_002293475.1 Lachnospiraceae bacterium UBA938 | reverse complement strand
AGGGCCGCAAGGCGATGTCGGGCCGATGGGATTGCCGGGACTGGAAGGCCAGGTCGGGCCGCAAGGTTTGCAGGGCGTGACCGGACCGATGGGTTTGCAAGGACCGATGGGCTGCGACGGACCGCAAGGAATACAAGGCATCCAAGGACTTCCGGGGGTTGAAGGACCGACCGGCGCTACGGGCGNNACCGGCTATACCGGCTACACCGGTTATACCGGCTATACCGGCGATACCGGACCCACCGGTTATACCGGCTATACCGGCGATACCGGACCCACCGGTTACACCGGCTATACCGGCGATACCGGCTACACTGGACCCACCGGCTATACTGGCTACACTGGACCCACCGGCTATACCGGCTACACCGGCTACACTGGACCCACCGGCTATACCGGCTACACTGGCTACACTGGACCCACCGGCTATACCGGCTATACCGGCTATACTGGCTATACCGGCTACACCGGTTATACTGGGCCGACCGGAACCTGCCCATTTTCAGCGGAAGTCCAATTAATTGCTACCACCAATTATAATACAGGGGAGGCTTTTTATTCAAAAGATTGTGTGGATGAAGTAGTTATGGGTACTAGGATCGCTAAAGCGGGCGGAGCATCCGAAGGCATAAAAGATAATCAAGTAATCGCATTAATGTCTGAAGCCACCTACCGGCCGGAAAAAGAACAGCTGTTTGCTGCCACTTTTTATCTAAGTGACTGGTCCGCTTCCGCTGCTGGCATTATTATAGTCGGTACCGATGGGAGTATCACACCAAGATTTCCGAGTGGCACAGTTACTGAATGGGATAACGTTGTTTTCAGCGGCAATTATATTATACGGCCGGAAATATAAGTTCTTCATAGGTGTTAACGGGGGCAAAAGCCATCGTCGGCTTCTGCCCCCAGCCTATAATTACAGTCATATAGCCGCTTGTTACTTATCAGTCCTCTGCCTTAGCCACAAATTTCTTTTTTAATACCAGCCACAGTGATCCCGCCAGACAGATAGATGAGTAGGTTCCACAAGCGATACCGGCCATCAGCGGCAGGGCAAATTCTTTGATGGAAGACACCCCCATTACATACAGCACCGCCACCATAATAAAGGTCGTCAGGGAAGTAAACACACTCCGCGACAGGGTCTGGGTAACACTGGCGTTGATCACGTTTTCCAAAGTTTCATTGCGCTTCATCTCGCCCATATTCTCCCTGATCCGGTCAAAGATTACGATGGTGGCATTGATTGAGTAACCGATAATCGTCAGCATGCAGGCAATAAATGTCGTTCCGACCGATACCCTGGCAACGGCATAGAAAGCCAGCACTACTAAGACATCATGCAGCAGGGCGGCTACCGCACTGGCACCGAAGCGGATATCCTTGAAACGGAACCATATATAGATCAGCATACAGATGCTGGAAATTATCACCGCCAGAACCGCGTCACGCTGCATCTCACTGCTGATAACCGAACTGATCGTCTCCGCCGTAATCATTTCCTCCGCCACCGCAAACTGTTCCACCATGGCACTGTTGAAGCTCTCCCGCTCTTCGGCGTTTAGCGTCCTAGTCTTGAAAATCACTTCATTGGTTCCGGCCACTTTCTGGGTCTGGACGTTGCCATCACCGGTAATCTCTTCGATCAGGGGAATGACCTGGGATTCGATGTCGGCCAAGCTCTTATCTTCGTTAAAGGTCACATTGGTAGAAGTACCGCCCAGAAACTCTAGGCTTAAGTTAAGCGGCGCACCGGTTCTGCCCTGGCTGACCGCCATAAAGACAAAGCCGGTTATGATTACCGCTAAAGAGGCCAGAAAGAATACTGTCTTTCTAGAGAGCAGGTTAATCAATTTCCGCCCTTTAGCCTTTCCGTATAATTTAATATTCTGGAAACCGATGGCATAGAGGCCGTTCATGATCCACTTGGTCACAAAAAGAGCGGTAAACATGGATAAAACAATACCCAGCGCCAAGGTCTCGGCAAATCCCTTGATCGGCCCGGTCCCAAGCAGATACAGAACCGCGGCGGCTATCAAAGTGGTGATGTTGCCGTCCAGGATGGCGGACAGGGCCTTCTTATAACCGATCTTAAAAGCTGAAGGCACCGTTTTGCCGGTCGCCAGCTCTTCACGGATACGGGCAAAAATAATCACGTTGGCATCCACGGCCATGCCGATGGACAGGATAATGCCGGCGATACCGGGCAGGGTCAGGGTAATCTCAAAGGCTTCCAGCAGGATGATCATCAGCTCGGTATACAGAAGCAGCGCCAGACTGGCGGCAAATCCGGCCATATAATATACGGCTATCATAAACAGCACGACAATCGCTAAGCCGATTACAGCCGCTTGTAAGCTAGTGCTAATGGCTTCCCCGCCCAGCTGCGCACCAACTACATTAGAACGCAGTTCTTCCAGCTCTACCTTCAGGCCGCCGATGCGGATCGTCGACGCCAGCTGCTCGGCTGCTTCATAATCGCCGATTCCGTTGATAATCGCTTCCCCGTTCGTGATCTCACTTTGCACAGACGGCATGCTGACGATCATATCGTCATAAACAATGGCAATATAATCGTTGGTAGGAGCCGCCGCCCTAGTTGCTTCGGCAAACTTCCGCGCCCCTTCCGCTGAAAGCGTCAGGGTGACGGCCGGCTCATTGTTTCCCATACTGTCGGGCATATAGCCCGCCGATGCATTGATGACGTCCGTTCCCCTTATCACTTCTTCTCCCGCTGAATTAATAAAAACCAAGGAGCCCGGCTTGCCCAGCTCTTCCAAGATCCCATTGGCATCTGAAACGCCAGGTATCTCAATATTGATCCGGTTGCTGCCCTCGCGGTACACGATGGCTTCCGTGCTGTAGCCTTCCACACGCTGCTGTAGCTTGTACACCGTATCCGCCATATCTTCATTGCTGGGCTCTGCCTCTCCCACCACCTGATAGGTGATGCTGACACCGCCCGCTAGGTCAAGTCCGAGCTTGATCCCGGATATGGAACCGGCCTGGTCCTCGCCGATGCCCACTGCCGATGTATACCCCAGACCGCCCAATAAAAGAACCAGTATCAGCAGATAAGTTATCGCTTTTCCTTTTTTCATGATATCTACCTTCTTTCCGTATCTCACTATTTATTCATTCTTTACTTTTCTCTTTTCTTGTCTATTCTCACGTTTTACTTGCGCTTAACGCCGCCTGGATCATAATGGCACATTCCACCCTTTTGCGCTGCAGTTCACAGCCCAGCTCATCGACGTCGTTAATGGTGCCATGAAAGCGGTACGAATTGGCGGCACAACCGCCGCTGCAATAAAATCTGGCAAAACACTCACGGCATTGGGCGCGGGTGTATACATTGCATGTCTTGAACTCTTCCCTGAGCGCCGCATTGGCGATTCCTTCATCTACATTCCCCATTAAAAAACCTTCTTGCCCGACAAACTGATGGCAAGGATAAAAATCCCCTCCCGGCGTCACCGCCAGATATTCCGATCCCGACCCACACCCCGACAGGCGCTTGGCAACACAGGGGCCGCCGTCCAGATCCAGCATAAAATGAAAAAAATTAAATCCTTTTCCCTGCCTGCTCCGGTTGATCATTTCCTGCGCCAGGCGGTCATATTCCGCCATCAGTGCCGGGATATCCTCTTGGCGCAAGGCATAATCCTGGCATGGCTGATCCGGCAGGGCGACCACCGGTTCAACCGATATCTGTTCAAAACCCATGTCGGCCAGATGAAGCACATCCTGAGCAAAATCTAGATTATGCCGGGTATAGGTTCCCCTCACATAATAATTCGTCTGGCCACGGCTTTCCGCCACCTTTAAGAAACGGGGCAGGATCTCATCATAGCTGCCCTGGCCGCCCCGGTGCGGACGCATCCGGTCGTTGACTTCCTTGCGGCCGTCGATACTTAACACCACATTGCTTATCTCCGCATTTAAAAACGCTATGATCTCATCCGTGAGCAAGATGCCGTTGGTCGTCAGCGTAAAGCGGAAACGCTTATGGTTCGGCTCCTCCAAGCTCCTGCCGTAGCGGACCAGTTCTTTCACTGTCTCCCAGTTAAGCAGCGGCTCCCCGCCAAAAAAATCCACCTCCAGATTAACACGGCGGCCGGAAGCGGCCACCAGAAAATCCAAGGCTTTTTTACCCGTATCCAAGCTCATGAGGGCACGGCGGCCATGATATTCCCCTTCTTCAGCAAAACAGTAGCGGCAAGCCAGATTGCAGTCATGAGCCACATGAAGACAAAGGGCTTTAACTACCGTCGGTCTTTGCTTAAAATCACCGATGTAACCCTCATACACGTCTTCCGTGAACAGCATGCCCGCTTCATAAAGGGCAATAATCTCTTCGATGGCGGAATGAACCGCCGGGTCAGCCGCTGGGCATGAGGCAAGAACCGCCCTGCTGTCCGTGATGCCCTGCCTGATGAAGGCCTCTGTCCAAGGCAGCCATTCATACACTGTCTCATCCACGACATGTATCGCCCCGCTATTGATATCCATGACTATATTATAACCGTTATTTTTATATCGGTGAATCAATTCCTTGCCTTTCTGTTATGTCGCTATTGTCAGCGAATACATTTGTCTTGTAACGTATAATAAGCAGCGAAACCGATTCGCTGCTTACTATACGGTTTATTTTTTCTGTTCGCAGCTTTGATTGCCGACTGTACACGAGGTCTTGCAAGCTGACTGACAGGAGGTCTGACATTCACCACAGCCGCCCTTTTTCATCGATTCAATCAACTTGCCGGTATTCAATGTTTTAATATGCTTCATTATGTTCTCTCCCATCTATAAAATCTATTCACTTCAGACCATTTTTCAGTATATCATATTTCTTTTTCAATAGAAAGTACTTTTTTACCCGGTTCCGGCCCCCGGTTCTGGCTCCTCATCCTCCGGCAAAGTCAGCAGGATTTTGTTGATGCGGTTCTGGCTGATCCCTTTGGCCTGAAGGATGATCCCGTCTTCTATGGTAATAGACTCGTCATCCTGCGGCAGGCGCTCAAGGCTTTCGATCATCAGCCCGCCGATGGAGTCATAGTCTTCCGAATCCAGATCGGTACCCAAGGCATCATTTATGTCGTCCAGTTTCATGCCGGCCTCGACCAGATAAGTGTTCGTGCCGACCTCACGGATGAATTCTTCCTCGTCTTCATCGTACTCGTCCCGGATCTCGCCGACGATCTCTTCCAGCAGATCCTCCAGCGTAATCATGCCGACCGTCGCCCCGTATTCATTCAGTACGAATGCAATGTTAATGGCATCGTCCCGCATTTCCATCATCAAGTCAGCCGTCTTTTTAAATTCGTAGGTATAATAACCTTCCCGCATAATGTCCTGAATCTTAAAGGTCTCACGGTCTTCAACCAGGATAAAGTCTTTGATATTGATCAGCCCCACGATATTATCCTTGTCTTCCTGATAGACCGGGAGACGGGTATACATGAACTGGCGGAACACGGAAAGCACTTCTTCATAATCCGCGCCGAAGCTGATGCTGATCATATTGATACGCGGTATCATCACATCACGGGCCTGGGTGTCCCCGAAGTCGAAAACATTATAGATCATTTCCCGTTCTTCTGACTCGATCACGCCGTCTTCATGGCTGACGTCCACATAAGTCTTTAATTCTGTTTCCGTCATGGCGGCTTTATAATTAGGGTCAATATGTAACAGCCATAAGATCAGGAAGGATATCTTATCAATCAGGAAAACCACGGGAGTCAGGAGTCGCATAAAAAGGAGGACGGTTGCCCCATAAGACAAAACAGTTTTTTCGGGATAGAGGTTTGCAAGGGTTTTCGGGAGGATCTCCCCGCCAATGAGGACGACCAGCGTCAGGATCCCGGTGGCTATCCCGACCGCCACGCTGCCCCATATGTCTATTGCCAAGGAGGTCGCCAATGAGGAAGCGGCGATGTTGACAATATTATTGCCGATCAGGATGACGCTGAGCATTTTCCGGTAATTATCCAGAATCTTGAGTGCTGTCTGGGCCGCCTTATTCTCTTCTTCGGCCAAGGCCCGCAGCCGCACTCTGCTGACGGTCGTAAAAGCGGTTTCGGCGGAAGAAAAAAAGGCCGAGAATAAAATCAATATCGCAATGCTTATCAGTTGTATGACACCATCGGTATCCAAGTTTTTATCACTCCTATCTGTTTTTGCCACAATGAATAGGTTTCATTTATCCCAAATTTTACAGTAAGCCGTTTCCGCTGTCAAGTTTTACCTTTTCTGCGAATATATAATTAGTAGAAACTTCTCATGGAGGACTGAAATGTTAAAAAATCTACATATCGACGCAAGGATTACTTTTTTGTTGAAATGCCTGCTGTTTGCTTACCTTGCCACGGCCGGCCTGCTTCTGCTTCTAGCTCTTTTGCTGTACCGGTTTAACCTGAGTGAAAACACCGTGTCTTTCGGGGTTATTGCGATCTATGTGGTCGTGACTTTTCTGGCGGGGCTTTGGACCGGGAAACGGATGAAGACACGGAAGTTTATATGGGGGCTGCTGATCGGGTGCCTTTACTTCATCGTACTGGTACTGGTGTCTTTAGCGGTAAACCATGGGCTTTCAGATGTGGCTTCGAATTTCGTGACGGTTCTACTGCTATGTGCCGGTAGCGGCATGATGGGGGGGATGGTCAGCTAAAAGCGAAATCATGCTTAATAAAGCCAAGGTAAAAGGCGTTTTACGAACTGAAGAGGCGTTTCTTACGGTCAATCATCTCGCTAATTTTGTCAATATAAAGCGCGGCGTCTTTTACGTTGTCGCAACGCTCTATGCGACCGTCGCCGTAGACACGCTTGCTGACAGTTCCGGCACCGAGGGCGATGACGGTCTGCACTTCTTCCATCATCAGGATGTTGTATATGCCATAGCGACCGGGAAGGGCATAGCCGGTGTTCTCAAAGTTGCCGGCCATGTTCTTCTGGCGGTACAGATAGTAGGGCTTCATGCCCATGTCTCTGGCACCGCTCATGGCAATTTCCATCGTTTCTTCGGTGTTTTTCAACGAATCCAAGCCATGTTCATGGATCCAGCGGCTCAGGCTGGAAGCCCGCTTCACGGCAAGTGAATGGACGGTGAGCGAGTCGGGACGCATGAGTCTGACCGCCGCCATGGTTCGGCGCACATCATCCGGCGATTCGCCAGGCAGTCCCAGGATGATGTCCATATTGATATTGTCAAACCCCATCTGCCTAGCCAAGCCAAAGGCTTCCTGCACCTGCCCGACAGTATGCTGCCTGCCGATCCGCGCTAGGGTGGCCTGGTTCATGGTCTGGGGATTGATGGAAATCCGGCTGACGTGATAGCGCTTCAGTACGGACAGTTTTTCTGCGGTGATACTGTCGGCCCGGCCGGCTTCCAAGGTATATTCCTGCAAGTCGCGCCGATCAAAACGCCGGTCTATGATTGCTAACAGCCGCTCCAGCTGGCACGGCGACAAGGTAGTCGGTGTCCCGCCGCCGATATAAACGGTGTCAAGGCGGCGGCCGGCATATAGCTTTGCGATATAGTCGATTTCCATTTCCAAGGCGTCCAGATAGTCGTCCACGCGGTCTTTCCATCCGGCTATGGAATACGAAGTAAAGGAGCAGTAGAGACAGGTGGTAGGGCAGAAAGGAATGCCGATATATAGGCTATAACCGGACGGATAATCGGCGGCGGCCAAGATCTCCCGCTCTCGTACGGCAATATCCAAGGCCAGCCGGGCTTTTTCTTCACTGACCAAGTAAACGGATCCGAGGTGTGTCAGTATCTCCGCTTCCGTACCTCCCTGCTCCAGCAGTTTCATCGGTATCTTTACCGGACGGATGCCGGTCAGCGCCCCCCAAGGAAGCTGCTTTCCGGTGTGCCGGGACAGGCCGTGATAGAGCAGCTGCTTCAGGGCGTTCTTAACCGCTATCCTGTCCATGGATGGAGTCACCTCCACTCCCAGCGCCTGATAGCTGTCATCGTGATAATCCGAGAACCCGATCACTAGGAGCAGAATCTTCCCCTCGTCAAAGGTAATATGGACATCCGGCAGGTTTTCACCGGAACTGCCGGTTTCTCCTCCGGAATCTGCCCCGAGAAATACCTTGACTTCCTGTTCCGGATAAAAAGCCTTTACCAGTGAATGGATATCATATTCAAAATCGGTCTGGTTGGTACTGACTGCCAGCATATTGACTCCTAATTAATCATCTGTGTTTATTGGTTAATCCGTGCTAATCCGCTCTGATCAATAATGTGCCTGTTGGTTCTTAAGGACACGGTATGCCACTGTTATTGTCTCAATGACCAGGACAATAACAAATATCGCAAATATCAGATTAGATAAAAACGGGGTGTCCCAGTAATTCATAATATCCCCCGCGGCATTGAATTCCCGTTCGAACACCCGTTCCAGTGTGGCTCGAAAATCAGGATTCCAGATCGGATACCGCAGAAAAACCACGGAATAGATCGCTATTGAGATAAAGTTCAGGACTGCCGTCACGATCATAACGGGTATATTATAGCATCCCTGCACTAATTTGACTATAGATTTCATCATCCCGAAGAAAGTAGCCGTTATCAGCAGCGGCAAGACCAACCCCCAAGCTTCCATATTGAATACCGGTATTACGGAAAACGCCTTATCATCTTCCGATCCGGCGATCCAGACTCCCAGCCAGTGCGGTACTGCTATTAGGATCAAGGCGGTTATCATAGAAAATACGATTTCTGATATCATGGAGCCTTTTTGAATGACCGCTTCTTTGACCGGAATCTGAGGCAGCCTGCTGATATCCCACTCCTCAGCGTTTGCCGAAAAAGTTCCCGTAGTAAATTCACGCAGCCCTACTTGATACTTTTCCAATATCATGAAGATAATCGTAATGATGGCAAAAAGATTCAGCAAGATTCCGACTGTGGAGCTAAATAAATCTAACCCGGCTGCCCAACCCGATCCGACCAGATCTCGGATGCCAATTCCTGTACTGGGTACCTGGAAAACTTCCCCGAAAAACTGGGCACTATCCTCACCAAGAATATCCATGTTCGACACTACCTGGACAAAGCCGCTGAAAACACCTGAAATCAGCAAACCGACTGCTGTACAGGACAAAGCGATTTTTAATATAAACCAGTACGTATCGTAATATGTCCCGCTAATCAGGCTGCCGCTATCACCGCGGTATTTCCGTGCCAGTATCGCCGGATTTCCCAACTCCTCCAGCACACCTTCGATATCCTTGTCTTCTGCCATATCTTCAATCAGGGTCCTCAGCTCCTTGCCGATATCCTGCCGCATTTTTTCCGGCAGTCGCCTAGTCACATCATATACATAGCGGTCGATCAATTCCTGTTTGTCTATTTGATCTGCACCCATTTTATCCGCACCCATTTTATCCGCACTCATTTCATTCTCCTCCCAATAATTGTTCCATGCTTCGATTCATTTCATGCCATTGCTGTTTCAGCTCCGCAAATACCTCATCTCCGAAAGCCGTGCGCCGATAATACCGGCGCGGCTTGCCGCTGTCGGTCTCCCATTCGCTGATCAGGATCTCTTGCTTTTCGAGACGCCGCAGCAGCGGGTATAGGGTATTGGTATCGATACTGACGCCCTTTTCTTCCATCTTCTTGACCAGTGTATAGCCATATTGCGCTTCCTTTAGCTGGCTCAGCGCGCTGAGGATGATCGTGCCTCGGCGTAGTTCTAGGATTAAGGATGGTAAGATTTCGCTTATTTCTCCCATTAATTCACCTCTTTTCTAAACGAGATATTATATTGTCATTATATAGTTTTGTACACACTATTGTCAATACAAAAATATAATGTCAATCACTATAATGTTTGACATCAGCAAGTTGCGTTGGGGGAGAAGCAAACTATTAACTTGACTCCCCATCTCCTCCTTACTATAATTAAAAGTAATGATTTACTGTTGACCTTTGTTAGATGGAAAAGACAATGCTTATGGAAAAAACTTTATTCTTTATTAAAGATATGGACTGTCCTGCCGAGGAGCAGATGATCCGTATGAAACTGGCTGACATTACCGCGGTAAGAGGGCTGACTTTTGATCTTTATAACCGGCAGCTTATCATATTACATGACGGTGAGCTACCTAGTATAAAAGAGGCAATTGATTCTTTAGATTATGGTGCCGAAGTGATTTCGACGGAAGATAGCTTAGATCTTGATGTGGCTACTGTAAATGACAGCATCGACAAGAAACTGCTGTGGACGGTGCTGATTATCAATTTCAGCGTCTTCGCCTTGGAAATAACCGCCGGCTTACTGGCTGATTCCATGGGGCTGATCGCCGATTCGCTGGATGAACTGGCTGATGCCTTCATCTATGCCTTGAGCATTTATGCAATTGCCGGAACGATGGCGGTAAAAAGAAGGATAGCCCGTTACAGCGGCATCCTGCAGCTTGTCTTGGCTCTATGGGGCTTTATCGAAATTATCCGCCGCTTCGCCAGCAACGAGCCCGCACCGAATTTTATCGTAATGATTGTCCTGTCCTGTATTGCCCTAGCCGGCAACAGTGCCTCGCTATATTTTTTACGCAAATCCAAGACGCAGGAAGTACATATCAAAGCGACGCAGATATTTACATCTAATGACGTCATCGTCAATATTGGCGTAATAATCGCCGCGGTGCTGGTTTTAGTCCTTCAGAGCAAAATACCCGACCTTATAATCGGTGCTGTTGTCTTTGTGATTGTATTGCGAGGAGCCTTACGAATATTTAAAATAAGATAAATGCTATAAACACTTTCGTTAGAGTAAATCCGCAAGGATGTTCAGCTTAAAAAGGGATTGTATTTCTTTTCGTGTCCGATGTCGGTGCTTTCGCCATGTCCCGGATATACCTTTACAGCATCCGGAAGCGTAAAAAGCTTTTCTCTGACCGCCCGGACCAAAGAACTCATGCTGCCGCCCGGAAAATCCGTCCGGCCCACTGATTCCTGGAACAAAGTGTCGCCGCTGACTAGTAAGCTGTCTTCTTCAAAATAATAGCAGCAGCTTCCTTTGGTATGGCCCGGCGTCGCAATCAGCTGGCAGCTCATCCCTGATACCGTGATCCTGTCCCCGTCTTTTCGGTACTCATCCACTTTAACAGTATAGGGTTCTCCCATCATCGCCGTCATATTGACCCGGGCATTTTCGCACATCTCTTTCTCATCTTCACAAGCCGTCAGGCGGGCTCCGGAAAGCTCCCGCAGCTCATTGGCTCCCATAATATGGTCAAAGTGGGCATGCGTCAGCAAGATCGCCGCTACCCTTAAACCGTTCTTTCTAAGTGTTTCGAATATATATTTACCCTTTTCAGCCGGATCAATCAAAATAACGTCCCGCACTTCATCAACGCTGTCCCGATACACAAAATAACAGTTAGTCTGACCCATGCCCATAACCAGCCGGCCAATTTTCAGTTTTCCCATCCCCATCTCCTTTCGTACACTTATCTACCGCTTGACTCATTTTAATCGACGTAAATCATTCAAAGAAGAACGCTCCCGCGTTTTTTTAGCCTGTCGTCCGCTCAATATCAATCACGCTCTCAATCCCGCGTATCCGGTCGATCATATAAATCAGTTCATCCCGGTTCCCGATCTCGAACGCCATCGACATGATCGCCATGTTCTGTTTATTCACCCGGATATTGACCGCTGTAATACTGATCTGCTTCTCCGTCATGGTTCTTGAAATATCTGCCAGCAGCCCGTTACGGTTCTCGGCAAATATCTTGATTTCCGCCAGATATTTTCCATTGGCCACATCTTCTTCCGCCTGCTGCTGCCATTCGGCATCAATCAGCCGCTCCCGCTCGATCTCCGGCAGGCTGATGATATTGACACAGTCGGTTCGGTGGATCGACACCCCTCTGCCGCGGGTAACAAAGCCAACGATCTCGTCTCCCGGCAAGGGCGCACAGCATTTGGAAAACCGCACCGCCACATCCTCGGTACCTTTTACGATAATACCGCTATTAGGGCGGATCTGAACCGGCTTTCCGCTATTCGTCTGATTGATATGTTCGGCCATGTCTTTGTCGGACATGGTATTTTTCACATTTTTCTCATAGACCTCAACCAGCTTATTGATAATCTGGCCTTCTTTGAGTCCCCCGTGGCCAACCGCCGCCAGTACCGAATCCCAGTCGCGGAAGCCATACTTCTTCATGATCGCGTCAACATACTCGGACTTAGTAATCTCATGGATGTTAATGCTTCTCATGCGGCAGTATTGGGTCAGCAGCTCTTTGCCCCGGACGATGTTCTCCACCTTGAATTCACTTTTAAACCACTGATTTATCTTGTTCTTGGCCTGAGTGCTTTTAACCACGTTAAGCCAGTCACGGCTGGGGCCCTTGGAATTCTGCGACGTCATGATCTCAATGCGGTCGCCGTTCTGGATCTCGTAGTCAATAGTAACCAGCTTGCCGTTAACCCTGGCACCGATCATCTTGTTTCCCACCGCGCTGTGGATGCTGTAAGCAAAGTCAATCGGCGTAGAGCCGGCCGGCAGGTTCTTGACATCCCCGTTCGGGGTAAAACAATAGACGCTGTCGGAAAACAGATCCAGATCGCTTTTTAAAGTATTGAGAAACTCCTTATTGTCGGACATGTCTCGTTGCCATTCCAGGATCTGGCGCAGCCACTGCAGTTTTTCCTCTTCCTTGTCTTCTGCCTTCAGTCCGTCGGAAGCTTCTTTGTACTTCCAATGGGCGGCAATCCCGTACTCGGCGGCCCGGTGCATATCGTAAGTACGGATCTGGATTTCGAACGGCTGAGCCTCTGCTTCGGTTCCCGAACCGATCAAGGTGGTATGCAAGGACTGATACATGTTCGCCTTGGGCATGGCGATATAGTCTTTAAAACGCCCAGGAATGGGCTTATACATCTCATGAATGACTCCCAGCGCCGCATAGCAGTCTTTTACCGAATCCACGATAATGCGCACCGCAAAGAGATCATATATCTGATCTATACTTTTATCCTGATTTCTCATCTTCTTAAAGATGCTGAAGAAGTGTTTGACCCGTCCGTCGATCTGGGCTTCGATACCGGCATTGTGTACATGCTCGGTAATCTCTTCCACAATCATCTGGATATATTTTTCCCTAGTGCTCCGGCGGACAGCTATCTTCTCCACCAGATCATAATAAGCCTCCGGCTCCAAGTATTTTAAAGAAAGATCATCCAGTTCCACTTTGATCCGGGAAATGCCTAGGCGCTCCGCTATGGGCGCATAGATTTCCATGGTCTCTCTGGCAATCCGCTGCTGGCTCTCGGGACTCTGGTACTTGAGCGTCCGCATGTTATGAAGGCGGTCAACTAGCTTGATCAGGATAACCCGGATGTCCTTAGCCATGGCTAGGAACATCTTCCTTAAGTTTTCGGCCTGCATTTCCAGCCGGTCATTGTACTGGTCGTCATTTTGCTGCGGGAACGTCAGCTGCAGCTTCGTCACGCCGTCTACTAGCAGCGCGACATCCTCCCCAAATTCCCGGCGCAGCTCCTCTTCACTAAAAAGCGTGTCTTCCACGACATCGTGGAGCAGGCCGGCAGCTATCGTTTCTTTATCCAGCTCCAGATCCGCTAGGATGACAGCCACATACAAAGGATGGACGATATAAGGCTGGCCTGACTTGCGGATCTGATCCTTATGTGCTTCGCTGGCCGTCCGGTATGCTTTGTCGATCAGGGAAATGTCATCGGAGGGGTGGTATTTCCTGACGCGGGAAATCAAGTCCTGATATAATGCTTCCGGACTCTTAAATTCCTCAATCTCTTCGATTCTGCCGTCGTCAATGACGACTTCATTATTTGCCTTCATAGCAAATAGCCGCCTCCAAACGATAACCCTTTATTTTATCCCGGCCCATTAAGCCGGCCAGTTCCATCAGCACCACGATGCCGGCCACTTCGCCGCCGAGACCCTCAATCAGGCGGATCATGGCTTCGGTCGTACCCCCGGTGGCAATCAGGTCGTCCACCAGCAATACTTTCTGTCCCGGCATAATCGCATCCTTGTGCATCTCCACGGTAGCTGTCCCGTATTCCAGCGCATAATCCACCGACACGGTTTCCCGCGGCAGCTTTCCTTTTTTGCGAATAAGGACAAACGGTTTCTTCATATTATATGCGATCGGTGTCCCAAAAATAAAACCTCTTGATTCAGGCCCGGCAATAACATCAAAATCAAGGTCTTTGATCAGCTCCTGCATGGTATCAACTGCCAGCCGCAGGCCTTCCGCATCCTGAAGGACGCTGGTGACATCCCGGAAAATTATGCCTTCCTCCGGGAAATCAGGTATGCTTCTAACGTACTCTTCCAGTTTTCTCATAAGTTCTCCCTGCTGCTCAGTACGGATAATTTGTCATAAACAGATAAATAAAACTTATTATATTCTTTATTATGAATTAAGTCAATATAAAAATCACCCACAGTTATAGGCAAAACCACCTAAACTGTGGGTGACTATGATATTTTCATCTACCAACTAACATGGAAGGAACCGTAGCCTACATCATCCCCATCCCGCCGCCGGCCGGCATCGGAGGAGCATCTTCCTTGATATTGGCCACAACCGCTTCGGTCGTAAGAAGGGTCGAGGCAACGCTGGTAGCGTTCTGCAGAGCACTTCTGGTCACTTTAACCGGATCTAGGATACCGGCGGCAATCATATCCACATATTCTTCTTTCAGCACGTCAAAGCCTACTCCGACTTCGGACTCCATGACCTTATTGATGATCACTTCACCGCCCAGGCCGGCATTGATGGCGATATAGTATAGCGGGGCTTCCAGAGCCTTGAGGATAATCTGGGCACCGGTCTTTTCGTCGCCCTCGAGGCTGTCGATCAGTTTCAGGACATCCTTGGAGGCATGGATGTAAGCGGAACCGCCACCGGCGATGATGCCTTCTTCCACTGCGGCTCTGGTCGCTGCCAGCGCATCTTCCATCCTTAATTTGGCTTCCTTCATCTCGGTTTCAGTAGCGGCACCGACACGGATAACAGCTACGCCGCCGGATAATTTGGCCAGTCTTTCCTGTAATTTTTCTTTGTCAAATTCCGAGGTGGTTTCTTCGATCTGCGCCTTTATCTGGCTGATCCGGGCGGCAATCGCTTCTTTATTGCCTTCGCCGTCAACAACTACGGTATTTTCCTTCTGAATCTTAACTGATTTGGCGCGGCCCAGCTGATCCAGGGTCGTTTCTTTGAGGTCAAGGCCCAGCTCTTCGCTGATAACCTGGCCACCGGTCAGGATGGCGATATCTTCCAGCATGGCTTTCCTTCTGTCACCATAGCCGGGAGCCTTAACGGCCACTACGCTGAAGGTACCGCGGAGTTTGTTGACAATCAGGGTGGTAAGGGCTTCGCCTTCCACGTCTTCGGCGACGATCAGGAGCTTCGCGCCCGACTGTACCACCTGTTCCAACAGCGGCAGGATCTCCTGAATATTGGAAATCTTCTTATCGGTTAAAAGGATGTACGGATTCTCCAGATTAGCTTCCATCTTATCCATATCGGTTGCCATATAAGCCGAGATATAACCACGGTCAAACTGCATGCCTTCCACCAGATCCAGCTCGGTGAGCATGGTCTTGCTTTCTTCGATGGTAATGACGCCGTCATTGGATACTTTTTCCATGGCATCGGCAACCATCTGGCCTACTTCGTCCTCGCCGGCCGAAATGGCGGCCACACGGGCGATCTGTTCCTTGCCGTTGATCTTGGCGCCCATCTTGGCGATCGCTTCTACCGCACATTCGGTAGCCCGACGCATTCCCTTCCTTAGGATCACGGGATTCGCCCCGGCCGCTAGGTTCCTCATGCCGGAATTGATCATCGCCTGAGCCAAGACGGTTGCGGTCGTAGTGCCGTCACCGGCCACGTCATTGGTCTTGGTAGCCACTTCCTTGACTAACTGGGCGCCCATGTTTTCAAAGGCGTCCGCCAGTTCGATTTCCTTGGCAATCGTCACGCCGTCATTGGTAATAAGCGGAGAACCGAAGGATTTGTCCAGCACGACATTCCTTCCTTTGGGTCCTAATGTGATGCTGATCGTATCCGCCAGCTGGTTTACGCCTGATTCTAGTGCCGCACGGGCTTCTGCGCCATGCTTTAATTCCTTAGCCATATCTAAATAACCTCCTTATTTGTTTACTGTTATTCGTTAAATGGATTTACGTTTGCCGAACTACTGATTACTGAATAACAAAAATATTACTGGATTACTGCTAAAATATCATTTTGTTTTACAATGATATATTCTTCTTCGTCAATCTTGACTTCCGTGCCGGCGTATTTGGAGTAGATAACCTGATCTCCGGCTTTTACTTCCATCTTGATTTCCTTGCCGTCCACGACTCCTCCCGGACCTACGGCGATTACTTCCGCCTGTTGCGGTTTTTCCTTGCTCTGCCCCGGCAGGACGATACCTGATTTGGTCGTCTCTTCGGCAATCAGGTGCTTTAATACTACTCTGTCTCCCAAAGGTGCTAATTTCATATAAACTCCTCCTTGTTAATTGATTTATATTTGCAGCTTCTCAAGCTTTGTTCTTGTTAGCACTCATTTGAATCGAGTGCTAATCTCAACACAATATATATTAGCTCTTTCTTCCATTAATTGCAAGATACTTTTTCTTTTTTAATAAAAATTTTATATATAAATTGATAGCCTGCATGCCGTTATAACCTTCTTATCTAGCCCAAAGCGTCCAACAGTCTATGGGCGGCCGTTTCCAGTGTTTTCCTAGGGCAGGCAATGTTGATCCTTTCAAAGCCTTCCCCGCTTTTTCCGAACATGCCGCCGCTGTCCAGCCAGAGGCCGGCCTTCTTGACGATCAGTTCTTCTCTTTCCTCCTCGCTTAGGGAAAGGCCGTGGCAGTCCAGCCAGATCAGATAGGTGCCTTCCGGTTCTATCAGCCTGATCTGTGGCAGCCTTTTTTGCAGGAATGTCCTGATAAAGTCCAGATTGCCCTTCAGGTACTGGTTCAGCTGTTCAAGCCATTCCCGGCCGCCTTCATAGGCAGCCTGACAGGCTACCAGACCAAAAAGGTTCAGTTCAAAATAACCGGTACGGGCAATCGCCTGATGGAACTTTTTCCGCATTTCCTCATTGGCAATAAAGATATTAGCCACCTGCAGGCCGGCCAGGTTAAAGGCTTTACTGGGGGAAGTGCAGGTAACGGCCATCTGTTCAAAGGCGCTGCCTAGGCCGGCAAAGACCTGATGGCGGTGCCCGGGATAGATAAATTCGCTATGGATCTCGTCGCAGACGATAATGACGCCGTATTTCCGGCATATCTCGCCCATCTTCATAAGCTCCCAATCCTTAAATACCCGGCCGACCGGGTTGTGGGGGTTACAAAGCAGGAAAATCTTGACTTTATGGCCGCGGATCTTCTTTTCAAAATCGCCGAAGTCTATTTCATAGCGGCCGTGGCGGAGCACCAAGTCGTTGGAGACCAGCTTGCGGGCGTTATGAAGGATTTCTTCCCGGAAAGGATAGTATACCGGCGGCTGGATCAGGATGCCGTCGCCTTTCTGAGAAAAAGCCCGGATCGCGGCGGAGATGGCAAATACCACGCCAGGCGTTTTGACCAGCCATTCTTCCTTAAGCTGGTATTCGTAATACTTACGGTACCACTTTTCGATGGCGGCAAAGTATTCGCTTTTTACATCTGAATATCCGAAGATACCCAGTTCGGCGCTTTTTTTGATTTTCTCCTGGACACAGGGCGGCACCCGGAAGTCCATGTCGGCTACCCAGAGCGGCAGCACGCCTTCTGGCTTGCCCCTTTCTTGGGCAAAATCATGTTTTAAGGAGTTGGTGTTTTTACGGTCGATTATCTCATCAAAGTTGTACTTCATCTATCCCCTCCTGCCATACCGATGGCATGTAATCTACGATAGCATCAGCCCATAGCCTGTTTCAGATCGGCGATTATGTCTTCGTGATGCTCGATGCCTACCGACATCCTGAGCAGCGTTTCATCAACGCCCAGCGCCCTTCTGGCCGCCTCCGGGACATCCGCATGGGTCTGTAACATAGGATAGGTAATCAGGCTTTCCGTACCACCTAAGCTTTCGGCGAAATAAATCAGCCTGACCCGCTCAAGGATCTGCCTAGCCGTAACTTCACTATCTACTCGAAATGATACCATACCTCCGTAGCCTTTGCACTGTTTATTTATGATTTCTTTGTCCGGATGATCCTCCCGCCCGATGTAATACACTTCTTTAACCTTCGGGTGAGTCTTAAGAAAAGCGGCGACCCTCACGGCGTTTTCCTGATGCCTTTCCATCCTGAGCGCCAGCGTCTTGATACCCCGCAGAATCAGCCAACTGTCCAGCGGTGAAAGCCCGCCTCCGATGGTCTTATAAATAAACCGCAGTTTTTCCAGGATATCGGCCTTATCCGTAACCAGAAAGCCGGCCAGCGTATCATTATGGCCGCCCAGATATTTCGTGCCGCTGTGTAAGACTATGTCTGCCCCCAAAGTAAGCGGATTCTGAAAATAAGGACTAAGGAAGGTATTATCCACGATCAGAATAAAACCGTTCTCCTTCGCCAGCGCGGCTACGGCGGCAATATCGGTTATCTTCATCATCGGGTTGGTCGGGGTTTCCAGGAAAACCGCTCTGGTGTTCTCCCTGACCGCCGCCCGGATATTGCTGATCTGCGATGTATCCGTAAAACTTACCTCGATCCCGTTTTTTACACTGATATGCTGAAACAGTCGGGTAGTTCCTCCATACAGATCCTCCGTCGCGATCAGATGGTCCCCGGGAACAAACATTTCCATCATGGTACTGACGGCCGCCATGCCAGTAGCAAAAGCCAAGGCATCAAGCCCCTTTTCCAGATCGGCCACGACCCGCTCTACTTCTTCTCTGGTAGGGTTCTGAAGACGTGAATAGTCGTAGCCAGTGCTCTGCGCAATACCGGGATGGGCAAAAGCAGCGGTCTGATAAATCGGAAAACTGATGCTGCCGGTATTGTCTACCGCTTTTCTGCTCTGGCTGCCTCTTACGCAGACTGTTTCTGTTCTTCTATTCATAATAAATGATTCCTCCTGTTAATAATTCCTCCTAGAGCCTGCTTTATCCGTTTTGCTAAACCCATCGTTACTGTTCTATAACCGCAACAACACGTCATCTGGGAAACGCTGATATCCGTGTTTTTAGAAATCAATCCATAAATAAAGGTGTAGAATAATATCGATCGCCAGTGTCGGGCAAGATCACTACAATGCGCTTGCCGGCATTCTCCGGGCGTTTCCCCAGCTGAAGCGCCGCATAAAGGGCCGCACCGGATGAGATACCGACCAGAATGCCTTCGGATCTGGCCAGAAGCTTTGCGGTATGGAAGGCGGCTTCATTTTCCACCTTGAAGACTTCATCGTATATATCGACATTCAGCGTTCCGGGTACAAAGCCGGCGCCGATACCCTGTATCTTATGCGGCCCGCTGGTTCCTTCCGACAAAACCGGCGACCCGGCCGGCTCCACGGCAACGATGCTGATGTTGCTGTCCTGTTTTTTGAGATAAGCTCCGGTGCCGCTGATCGTACCGCCGGTGCCGACACCAGCCACGAAGATGTCCAGCTGGCCGCCGGTGTCCTCCCATATCTCCGGACCGGTGGTCTTTTCATGGATCTGCGGATTGACGGGGTTCTCAAACTGGCTCGGGATAAAGCTTTCGGGTATTTCGGCAGCCAGCTCTTCCGCCTTGGCAATCGCGCCTTTCATGCCTTTTGTCCCGTCGGTCAGCACCAGTTCCGCGCCGTAAGCTTTCAGGATGTTCCTTCTTTCCAAGCTCATAGTCTCCGGCATCGTCAGGATGATACGGTATTGCTTGACAGCCGCCATAGATGCCAGGCCGATCCCGGTATTGCCGGAAGTAGGTTCGATAATAACGGAACCTTCTTTTAAGAGGCCTTTTGCTTCTGCATCCTCAATCATGGCTTTGGCAATCCGGTCTTTTACGCTGCCCGAAGGGTTATAATACTCCAGCTTGACTAATATCTCAGCCGGTATTTGCTGGCTTTTTTCCAGATTACTGACCTTTACCAGCGGCGTACCCCCTACCAATTGCAATGAATTACTGAAAATCTTTCCCATATTCTTCTCCATTTAATGAAATTATGAATTCCTTGCATCCATACTATTTCAGTATGAATTGTATGTATGATAGGATTATAGGGCATTATAAGATAAAAGTCAACTGAAATTTAAAAACGGAATAGCCAAGATATGATGTAACATCTTGACTATTCCGACTATGTTATCATTTACTGTTAATCTACTGTTAATCTATGGCCCCATTCACCAATAAATCGCTTAATATCTGGTAATGCCCAGAGCCTCGTTCACCAAGCTGGCTTTGGAGTAATATGCATATGTGCCGCTGCCCTTATGAAGTCCTACCGTTCTGCGATCCCCGGATGAAGGATAATAAGAATATACAAGCCCGCCGCTGTCACCGGGATCACTGTCATAAGACGCTGTAGTCAAATTGGTAAAAGGGATACCGCTAAAAGTCCCGCTGGCATTTGTCGATTGGATAGTTCCTGATGTGATACCCGTTGTCTTACCTCTTTTATTCACTAATTGTCCCGCTGCAAGGTTCTCCACTGCCGTTGACAGAGTGCCGCTCGCTATTGAATTTGTGGGGACATAAGATGAATCAATAACTTTACAATATGCCCCGTCCACCGAACCTGACTGCTGTCTTGCCGTAGTTTCTGCGAATTTAGTTCCGGAATAACGGATACCATTGGAACTCGAAGAGGTAGAATTCGCCACATGTGCCGCCGTGGCAATACCATCAATGCCGTCCAGTCTAACCCTGTATCCCACGGAACCGTTACCTGCGTTTGCATTAATCATGTCGCCGGGATTCACATCGACTTCATCTACAAGCGCTTTTTCTGCCTGCACGAAATAAATACAATCATCATTCATGATATCTGCAGTAAATTCTTTCACTTTTTCGTCACTATATTTATCCAACTCAACCATAACCCGGTTTTCGGCATCCTTGATCATATAGGAATTAAAGTTACCGGTAATCTCCGGTGCTTGCTTACTGACTTTTACCTCATTAAGTTTATCCATTACCTCAGTCAGATGTTTAAAAGAATACTTACATGGGCTGAATATGACTTCTGCACCCAATAACTCGGTCAATTGAGCCCGCATCTTGGCCCCTTCGTCCTTTGAATAGATTTCCTCGACGAGATAAATAACAAACTTGCCTTCTTCATTAATATAAGAGCCGCCATAATAGTCAGGATAATCTGAAGCTTTTAATACTCCGTTGGTATTGTCAGGGCTAAAAGAAGTTATTAATTTAGTATACTGAGCACTGGCCAGCTCCATATTATGCAGAAAGTCTTTGTCATAAACGGACAAGGCCGTCGCCTCCTGCTCTACCTCCGTCAATGTCTCTGCATAGGTCGGCGTCATGGAAAATGTCATTGACAGTGCCATCACCATAAGCAAGGTTAATAGTTTTTTAAATTGGATTTTCATATCTGGATCCTCCTTGTCTCTCATGGTATCAATTCGTAAGACGTACCGAATACCGATGTACCTTGAATTTAGTTACTGTACTTTTTGCTGAAAAATAAATATTTATCTATTGGCACCCTCATTCCATATTAAATTCATATGTTATATCATAATCTTGGTTATCAACAGTAATGTTCTTGACTACCCTGTATCTCCCTGCAGTATACTCATATTGTTCCGGCAACAGATCAATATCAAAAGACCGCGACTCATCAGGCCTTATTGTAAATAAAATATCATCAACCATAAAATCCAGAGGGATTACCGACCAAGCACCATCCCCATATTTTTCTATTTGATAATGTAAGCCGGTATGAATATCCGCTGTTGATATATTTCTCAAGGTAAGGATTATTCTTTCCGCAACGGTGTTATATTGAGTTATATCAGCAGTAACTTCAACATCCATGAAAACCTCCCTGCTATCTGCTAAGTCTGTCGCCATATCATTATTGCAGCCGACCAGATTGGTTAAAATAAATAAACATACAAAAAATGTTGCCGTTTCCCTTTCCATGATTAGGAAACTTAGTCTTGCTACATTGGATATAACTTGAATATCCGTTTCACCTCCTCAACCAATAGCAGAGTAATATCTTATTTTTCAGCATTTAATTGCAAATAATATAACATATAATCACGATTATCATCTTCGATCTTTTATTGTCATTCGTAACAATATCAATTATCATTCTAATCATTATATTGTTATATTGTTTATTAATCATTATACGTTATAACAAATAATAATGCAACCTCTTCTGGAATATATTATCGTTTTTAACAATACGTGTTATCACTCCCTAGCCATAATTAGTCTTAATTGGTACTCCACAGTAACAGTGATTAATTACAAAAAAACCGCTACCACTGTAAGCATAACGGTCTTTTTTATTCAGTCATTGACTGCAACAACTGTTATTCAGTTTCTTTATTCGGGAACAGTTTCATGAAAAGATAAATCAAGCTCACTATGATACTGATAATGACAAAAATCCCGACCATTCCGACCCCCAAATACATGAATGAATTTAAAAAACCCGGCCAATTAATTGACATATTATTTTCTCCTTCCTACTTAAAAGAATGTTAAGATAATGCCGCCCGCGATAACCGATGCAATCTGTCCAGACACATTCGCTCCCGCCGCATGCATAATCAATATATTAGTGTTGTCTTCCTTCATCCCCATCTTGTGAACGACCCTGGCAGACATCGGGAAGGCCGAAATACCCGCGGCACCGATCATCGGATTGATCGGGTTCTTCTTAAAGATAACGTTAAACAGTTTGCCCAGCAGCACCCCGCCTGCCGTGTCAAATATAAAAGCAAATAAGCCCAGGGCCATAATCATAAGCGTTTCCAGCTTCAAAAACTCCGCGGCCTGCATCCTTACCGCGATGGTAAATCCCAGCAGCAGGGTAATAGTATTCGCAAATGAATTCTGGGCTGTATCGGAAAGGGAATTCAGCACCCCACATTCCCGGATCAGGTTGCCAAACATCAGAAAGCCTACCAGCGCCACCGACTTGGGGGCAAAGATACCGGCTATTATAGTTACAAAGATCGGAAATATAATACGCATAGTGCGGGAGACATTCTTCGCCGTATTGGGCATATGGATCCGCCGCTCCTCCGCGGTCGTGAGAAGCCGTATGACCGGGGGCTGGATAATCGGCACCAGCGCCATATAGGAATAGGCCGCCACCATGATGGCCGCGGAATAATTAGATTTTAGGAAATTGGACACATAAATCGCCGTGGGACCGTCAGCCGCGCCGATAATGGATATCGAAGCGGCATCCTTCAAATCAAAACCTAATAAGGTGGCGAGACTCAACGTAATGAAAATACCAAACTGGGCAGCCGCCCCAAAAAAGAACAGCTTCGGATTGGACAGCAGCGGTCCGAAATCAATCATCGCCCCGATTCCAATGAATAACAGTAACGGAAACAACTCATTACCGATCCCGGCATCGAACAGCACATTCAGCGGCCCTTCCTCGGACGAGGCCACCCCTTCTATCATCTCGGTCACCGCGCCTGAAAAAGGCAGGTTAACCAATATGGCGCCGAAACCCATCGGCAGCAGCAACGTCGGCTCCATATCTTTCTTGATCGCCAGATAAATTAAAGTACCGCCGATAATCCACATTGCGATCCACTTGACCCAGTCCATGGCGCTCGGCTCAATAAAGCTTCTCAATAATCCTTCTAATACACTTTGCACGTCATTATCCCTCTCTCATCTTTTTAATATAGTAAGTAAACGCCCGCAGCCGTCAATCAGCCGGCTCGCTATTTCCGCGCTAATTTGTATTTTACCATCCTCACACGGAAAAGCAACATTTATTTATTAATTAATACATTTAAATGCCTACAGTAACAAACAGCTTAGCGAAAATAATTCTTCTCTTAATTCTATTGACCCCTGTCCCAAAATAGTATATCATTAAAAATTGAGGTAATATTTTCAAATTTTAAGTAAAAAGGAGAAGAATACATGGCAGAACTTACCAAAAATCCCAATGTAATCAAATGGGTAGAAGAAATGCAGGCACTGACCAAACCGGACGAGGTGGTCTGGATCGACGGAAGCGCAGAACAGCTTGATGCCCTCCGTAAAACATCAATGGACAACGGCGAAATCATCGCGCTGAACCAAGAAAAGCTCCCCGGCTGTTATTATCATCAGACCGCGGTTAACGATGTCGCCCGTGTGGAAGATAGAACTTTTATTTGCTGCAAGAACAAAGAAGACGCAGGCCCGACCAACAACTGGTGCGATCCTCAGGAAATGTACGACAAGCTGACCCCGATGTTTGACGGTGTCATGAAGGGCCGGACAATGTATGTCATTCCCTATTCCATGGGACCGATCGGCTCCGACCTGGCCAAAGTAGGCGTTGAGCTGACCGACTCCATCTATGTGGTCCTGAACATGGACATCATGACCCGTATCGGCGCCGATGCCTTTAAGAACTTGGGCGACGAGTCCAACGACTTTGTGCGCGGCCTTCATTCCAAAGCGGATATTGATGCTGAAAAACGTTATATCGTTCACTTCCCGGAAGACAATACCATCTGGTCCATCAACTCCGGCTATGGCGGTAACGTACTCCTCGGCAAGAAATGTTTCGCGCTGCGGATTGCTTCTTACCAGGGTAAAAATGAAGGCTGGATGGCTGAACATATGCTGATCTTAGGAATCCAGAAACCGGACGGCGAAATCAAATACGTGACCGCCGCTTTCCCTTCCGCCTGCGGCAAGACCAACTTGGCCATGCTGATCCCGCCGGAAGGCTATACCAGCAAAGGCTATAAAGTATGGACGGTCGGCGACGACATCGCTTGGCTGAAACAAGGCAAGGACGGCCGGCTCTATGCCATCAATCCGGAAAACGGCTTCTTCGGCGTTGCCCCCGGCACCAATGCCAAATCAAACTTCAATGCCCTAGAAAGCACCAGAAAGAACACGATTTTTACCAACGTAGCGCTGAATAATGACGATATGACCGTATGGTGGGAAGGCCTTGATAAGAATCCCCCCGAGAACGCCACCGAATGGAAAGGCGCGAAAGTAAACGGCAAGGAATACAGTGCCGCCGGCAACAACTTGGCACATCCCAATTCCCGTTTTACCGCTCCGGCCCGTAACTGCCCTTGCATCTCCAAGGAATTTGACAATCCCGAAGGAGTTCCGATCTCAGCCATGATCTTCGGCGGACGCCGGGCTAAGACCGCTCCCCTCGTATATCAGGCTTTTGACTGGGATCACGGCGTTTTCGTCGGCTCCATCATGGCCAGTGAGACTACTGCCGCCGCTGCCGGCGCCGTCGGTCAGGTACGCCGTGACCCCATGGCGATGCTGCCCTTCTGCGGATATAACATGGGCGACTACTGGGCACACTGGATCGAAATGGGTAAAGTCCTCGGCGACAAAGCTCCCAAGATCTTCAACGTTAACTGGTTCCGTACCAATGAGCAGGGCAAATTCATCTGGCCGGGCTTTGGCGATAACATGCGAGTTCTGGACTGGATCATCGAAAGAGCCGAAGACAACGCCGATGCCGTCGAGACCCCCATCGGTTACGAACCCAAGCCGGAAGATATCAATATTGATGGCCTAGAAGACAGCGGGATTACCCTTGATGTCGTAAAAGACCTGTTAAACGTCGATAAGGCCCTCTGGAAAGAAGACGCCGCCAATGTGAAGGAATTCTACGCCAAGTTCGGCGACAGGCTGCCTCAGAAAATGAAGGACCAGCTGGCCGCTTTGGAAGAAAGGCTACAGTAAGCTGCTATGATTACCGCACTGAACACTACCTTTGTCTACTCACATACTACCATTATCGGCGGCTCGGACGGCCCTACATCGATCTTTCTTGCCGCAAGTTTTGACCCGGTGGAACTGATCCTGCCAATAGCTGCTGTGATGCTCGTTATTATCGGCTTGGTAGTGTGGCGTATAATCAGAAATAAAAAACGGCAGCATTAGTTTGCAATAGCATTAAAATAACAGAATTAAAATAACTTAAATATAAGCAAACCGCCGCGTACTGTATAGTTACCTACAGTACGCGGCAGTTATATTTATCCCGGCTAATTGGGCAGCATCATTGTCTTGACGCTTCCACCACTGTCTTCGTGTCCCTCGCAATCATCAGTTCCTCATTGGTCGGAATCACCATTACGGTGACCCGGCTGCCGGGAGTCGATATAATCATATCCTTCCCTCTTTCCCCGTTGGCTTCCTTGTCTATCTCAATACCGAGATAGCCTAGGTAGGCGCCGACATTTTCCCGGATTAAGCTGCTGTTTTCTCCGATGCCTGCCGTGAAACAGATGACGTCCACGCCATTCATCGCAGCGGCATAGGCACCGATGTATTTGACGATCCGGTAGATATAGGCCTTCAGGGTCCTGACCGCCTCCGGCCGGCCGGCCTGAAATGCTGCCGACACATCACGGAAATCGGAGGAGCCGCCCTTTTGCATCCCTACCATCCCCGATTTTTTATTTAAGATACTGGTGATCTCTGCTACCCCTTTATTCTCTTTCTCCGCTAGAAATTCTAAGATCGCCGGATCCAGATCGCCGGAACGGGTTCCCATGATCAAGCCTTCCAGCGGCGTCATGCCCATTGAGGTGTCCACGCTCCGGCCGTTCTTTACCGCCGTAACGCTGGCACCGTTACCTAGGTGGCAGACGATTATCTTCAATCCGCTATATTCTTTGTGCAAGAACTCTGCCGCCCGGCGGGAGACATAGGCATGGCTGGTGCCATGGAAACCGTAGCGGCGGATGCGGTATTTTTCATAATACTCATAGGGCAGGCCATATAAATAAGCCTCCTCCGGCATGGTCTGATGAAATGCCGTATCGTAGACGCCGACCATCGGCGTATCTGGCATCAGTTCCTGGCAGGCACGGACGCCGGTCAGATTGGCAGGGTTATGCAAGGGGGCAAGGTCGTTACATTCTTCCGTCGCCTTGATCACTTCATCCGTGATCATCACCGAGCTGGCGAATTTCTCCCCGCCGTGGACAAGGCGGTGGCCGACTGCTTCGATCTCACCGAGATGCTTTAATACGCCGTTCACCGGATCAATCAAAGCATCCAGTACCAGCCGAACCGCCTCAAGATGACTGTCCATATGGTGCTCGGTTATTATTTTAGCTCTGCCGGCAGCTTCAAAAACAAGCCGGCCTCCTTCGATGCCGATCCTTTCACATATCCCTTTTGCTGCCGTCTCCTCTGTAACGCTGTCAATCAGCTGGAACTTCAAAGAAGAGCTGCCGCAGTTAATCACTAAGACTCTCATCGTTATACCTCTTGTATTTTATGTGATATTTCTGTTCCGTTCTTTAATTCTACATCCCAGAACTTATTACGTCAACTAAGAAAGCTTAACCCTGGGAACCGAATCATTTATTAAGTTACTGTTCAGACCGGTCTG
>DBDG01000045.1:524-27920 GCA_002293475.1 Lachnospiraceae bacterium UBA938 | reverse complement strand
TTTCTGTTCCTGAGGATCATGACAGCACAGATCGACAAAGAAATGACCTGTAATATCATAGCCCCCCAGATGTTTACGACGATTAAGTTGTTCTGCTCATCCAGACGGTTAAAAACCTCTTGGCTCTGCGCACCGATCATAAACAGAGTATTGAGCCCTGCCAAGAAAAGCGCTGCCTTGAAAGGCTTCTGTGGAACCGGAAACGTTTTTTTCAAAGTAAGAAAGGCGAAGAGATATAATTCAAAGACGATGAGAGCCAGATTGCCGAACGTATAACTGCCGATATCCATTAGGCGGATGGCAATATAGGCGGTCCGGCCGGGTGTCCCGTACAATAAAACCGCGGAAAGCTCGCACAGACTTCCCGCCAAGGCCAATAGTACCAAAGCTAGGAAATGAGGGTAAAGCCGGTTGGGTACGCGCCCGTTCAGCAGAATACCAGACAGTAGCATAGTGAGGATGAGAATGGCGCAGCCATTCCCAGCTATGGTTATCAGTATAACCGATGTCATCGGCTCCCATCTGTAGGCCATGACACTGATTATGGCAGCGTTCCATGTAGTCATGTTCATACCCCATGTCCGCGTTCGCGGACGAACAATCAATAGTGAAAGCTTATATGATTTATGTTAATTCTAACATGTGTGAATAAAAATCTCAATCATTACATATGAAATGTTTAGTATAAATTTTTATGAAATGATGGGGAATTGATGGGCATGTTATATTACAATGTAGAAGATTGCAATCATAGCCAAAGGAGGATGAGGATATTATTCGTCAATTACCTTATTAATTGTATTGGCAACGTATTATATCAAACGAAAGGAGAGATACATATGAGTGAAAAAGAATTATCACAGGAAGACATACAAGAGGTAAACAGCATAAGAGATGAAGATGAAGAACGCTTCTTGGGTTACATGCGGGAAGCAGCACAATTAGCGTTTAATCAGACCGACAAAGACATATGCGATTCTTTTGTGGAAAAGTTAACAGAATTATGCGAAAAGTATAAAAGCCCGATTAACATTAAAAATGCTATATTCTATGTTTATGTTGCAAAAGAGTTTGATAATATGTACTTTGGTGCAATGTCAATAAAGGCTAGGCGCTTCGTCGTTCAGGAATACAACCGATTTGAATCGACCGTGTACCAGTTTGATTTGTATTCATTCTGATCTGGGAACAGGTAGTCCGGATAATTCATTATAAAAACTTATCAATTAGGAGGAGCACATAATTATGGATTATATCACAAAAACATTTTTTAATAATGAAAAATATAAGGAATTGTTAGAAGAAATTGATACTGAGGCTATGGTAAATTTGGCAAAGGCAGACATGAGCAAGTCAGATCATGTTAATTTTATGAAAATTGTAGAACACTCCGCTAAGTGGACACAAGATCTAAAAGGCAACGACATGGCTAGAAGATGCGAAATATTTATGGGTTATGTGATGATAGGTTTAGAAAAAAACGAAATTAAATGGGAAAAATTGTCCTTCGGTGTTTTGAATGATGTCAAGCCAGATTATTGGGATTTTAGTGATCGTGGCTATAAATATTTTGCTTCATCAAAACAAGACAATTTTTACTACCATGCTTATTTGTTTGCTAGATGATGCAGCTTATGCCGACGGGAACATGGATCGTCATGTTCCCGTTATTTCATCCTGTCTAAGCGTCCTGTCGTAAATTCCGACCAGCTGTAATTCTCCATGTACCTGCCATGATAGCAGTTAACAGCATAGGCATCTCCCTTTTCATACTCATACAGATCGCAGTACACGGCGGCGGTATTTATCGCATAAGTCCCTGTGCTCCGGACAATAACCGAGCTGATTCCCGCTCTGTCAAGGGAACGCAGCAGCTCGCAGATGATGTTATCCAGCTGTTTCTGCCGGCTGCGGTCATATGGCTCGTCTTCCCATAAAATCGCGGCAATCTCTTTATTGGTGGCGCTGGCTCCGTGTCTGTCCACCAGATAGGCCAACATTTCTTTTGCTTTCGCACGTCCAAAAGTAACCGGCCGGCCATTCATAAATACTTCAAAATTACCGAAACACTGAATCCGGATGCCGACATCGGGATGTCTCACCGGTCGGCGCAGGTTTTCCAGTTCCTTGGCGATGTGCGGGGCCATCGCCGGCTTCATCACATAGCCGGAGGCATGCAGCCGGAATGCATTGGACATATAACTGCTATGTGCGGTTACGAAGATGATGTTGGTATCACCGTGACGTTCTTTAAGATACTTGGCCAGAAGCAGACCGTTCATCTCCGCCATTTCAATATCTAAAAAAGCCACGTCAACCACCCTTTTCCGGGCATAGGTAAGGGCTTCCCTTGCCGAAGAGAAAAGATTTATTTCCGCTTTGTCCGCCACTTTGTGCAGCACGTCTTTCAGTTCCTGTAAGGCGGCATGTTCATCATCCACAGCAATAATGTTCATCTAGATATCCTGCTTTCTCTGCTTATATTATATTTCCAAGAGCAGGTTTTTGTCAATTTTTGTAAAAGTGAATCTATTAAAAACGGTAATAATATAATATTATTCACACTAACAACTACAGTCAAATACAAAAATGGATGTAATAAATATTGATTATAAGAATTTAATATGCTAATCTTGTTAAAGAATAACACGATGAATTAATACAAATTATAGTAAGTTGAGGAAGATTTATGGCTTTTTCAAGGTCCTTTCATAATAAACATGCTAGGCACGAACTAAAATACCTGCTGAGCCACGCCGAATATCTGATTTTGAAAAGCCGGATTGCCGCTGTTATGGATTACGATAAGCATGCCGGCGAAAATGGTTATTTTATCCGCAGTATTTATTTTGATGATCTTAGAGAGAGTGCTTATCATGAAAAACTGTGGGGCATCTGCGACCGGCGGAAAATCCGGATAAGGGCTTACGACAATGACCCTTCACACATTGTTTTAGAATGTAAAGAAAAAGAAAATATGTGGGTCAGCAAAGCTTCGGCAGCCATTGACCGAGACACCTGTGACGCCTTGATTCAAGGCGACTTTTCCGCACTCGAACAACGCCGGGAAGAGGTCTGTAAAAACGTCTATGTGGCCTTCCGTGAGAAAGGCCTGAAGCCTTCCGTCATCGTGGATTATCACCGGGAGCCTTTTGTTATGCCTATATCCAACCTGCGCATTACCTTCGATCAGCATCTTCACGCCGGAGGCATAACCGGTTTTTCCATGTTTGGCAAAGGGCAAGTCAGTAAAGAAGTTGAAGGCAATAAAGAAGTCATTAAAGCAGACAATGAAATAGGCGACGATATAAGCGTGCCGATCTATCCAGACAGCGTAATACTTGAAGTAAAATACGATAACTACCTGCCCGACATGATCAGGATGCTGATTCCTAAACACACTGGTGCCCAGCTTTCCATTTCCAAATATTGCATCTGTAAAACAGCTACTAAAACAATAAAATACTAAAGAAGAGGTAATAAGATGAACAGCATAACAGAAGAAATTAGGAACAGCATAGAGCAGTCAGGCCTGATCGGCAAGCTTACCCCGGCACATATTCTGGCCTGCCTGGGAACCGCGATGATATGTGGCGCGATAATATATATTATTTACAGAAACTTTTACCGTGGTGCCGTTTATAGTGAAAACTTCAATACTTTAAACGTTCTGACCTGTATGACGACTTGTTTCATCATTATGACCATTTCAACCAACCTAGTGCTGTCGCTCGGCATGGTCGGCGCCCTTTCTATTGTCAGGTTTCGGGCAGCAGTCAAGGAGCCGCTTGACATCGGCTTCCTTTTCTTGGCCATTGCCGCCGGGCTCACGTCAGGAGCCGGCCTTTACCCCTTGGCCCTAATCGGTACCTTTATGATACTGGCCGTCTATATATTGTTCGCCTTGGTTGGCCGGGAAAACAAAAGATATGTGCTGGTAGTAAAATACAAAGAAGCAGCCGGCGAAGCTGTCCTGTCCTGCCTAGAACGATATAACTGCAAGATGAAAAGTATCATTGCCTATGGCGACATGACGGAATTAACCGTAAGTATTAAATATAAAGGACTTGACACTGCCATCACAAAGGAACTAAACTATATTGACGGTGTAAACAATGCTATCCTTATGGAATATGCAGGAGACTAGTGAATCGGCCGGCTAGTGCATAGTTCAATATGAAAGATATAAGTTAATTAGGCAATGTATGGGCCAGTAGGCAATGGATAAGTCAGTAGGCAATGGATAGGTTAATTAGGACATTAGATGCATAAACATATAATATTAAAATATAAAACTGAAATCATGACATCAACGGTGCTTTTTTTATTTGCTGTCATAATTGCCATCGTGGCTTCCCAGGCAGAGAAGCTGGATTTTTCTCCTTATATCGCGCCGATTGAAGATGGTTCGGAACAGGCGGACCAGTTGGCCGCAGCCCAAGCGGATCCGGGCATTTCGTTTTCTCTTGACCAGTATTTCTATACCGACACGGCCACGCTGGAACTGAGCCGCTCCGACAGTGACATTGTGGCGATATATTATACCTTAGATGCGACACCGCCTGACGGCGGAAACGGTCTTCTGTACGAACAGCCGATCCCCCTCATTTGCCCAGATCAGGATCAGGTAGCTTCCTTTGTCGTCAAAGCCTGCGGTCAAAGGGCAGACGGCAGTTTCACAACCGCGATCACTCATTCCTATTTTGTCGGGGAAAAAGTATATGAACGGTTTGACACCCTTGTTTTTTCACTTACTACCGATCCGGACAACCTGTATGACTATGACCGTGGGATTTTTGCCACCGGGCGGGTCAGAGACGAGTACAACGATGAAATGAGAAAAAAATACGCCGAAGAAGGCATTATCTGGGAGGGGAGTCAGGAGACGGAAACCCCGGCCAATTACCAGATGCGGGGCATCGAATGGGAACGGCCGGTTTATGTGGAAGTAGTGGATTATAACGGGGAGCCGCTTATTGCTCAGGATGCAGGCATGAGAGTCTTTGGCAACAGCAGCCGCCATTTTAGGCAAAAATCCATCAAACTCTATGCGCGAAGCGAATATGACCCGGTCAACAACTTCTTTGACTATGACTTTTTTCCGGATGATGCTACCAATTACGGTCTGTCCGTCACAAGGTACAAACGTCTGGTGCTCCGCAACAGCGGCAACGACCGGGGCGCCACCTATCTGCGTGATGAAGTGATCCAGGCCTGTGCCGACGAAACCGACTTAACGGATGTTCAGCACAGCCGGGCGGCCGCTGTCTTCTTAAACGGTGAGTATTACGGCTTTGTTTGGGTTAAACAGGTTTATCTTGACCAGTATTTTAATTATCAGAACCAGGTCCGGGATGAGTCGTGGGCCATTCTGACCGCTGGCGAGGTTCCCATCGACCTGCCGCCGGAAGACGAGCTTCAGGCCAAGGCAATCAGTGATTTTAACCAAATATACACATATGCGGAAAAAGACCTAACCGACGATGCCGTCTTTCATGAGTTATGCCGCTTGGTCGATATAGACAATTTTCTGACCTATTATGCCGTCCAGATATATATCGGCAATACCGACTGGCCTAAAGGCAATAAAAAAGTATACCGCTATTACGGCGAAAACCCGGTAGCAGACGGAAGCTCGACGGCCGACGGCAGGTGGCGCTGGCTTATCTATGATACCGACTACGGATTGCTGAATAACGGAACTGTCGGGCCGGCCACCAAGACCCTCGGCGTCCTTTTAGGTAAAGCGGAGGAAAGCGAATATATTTACAGTCTGACGGCCTCGCCATTGCTGGCGGCGGTTTTATCCCGCGACGATATGAAGGAGCAGTTTGTCAGGGTTATGTGTGACCTCATGAATGATCAGTTTTCACTTGCCAACATCACGGATAAGATCAGCGTTAAAAGCGCTGAATATTATAAGGAACTGAATTATCAGTTCAATTACAACAGTGCCAGCGGCAGCTGGGGTAACGTAAGCCGGTCGCTTAATCAAATATACTCCTTTGCCCGGATGAGGCCGGCTGAAATGAGGAGCCAGATCGAAGAATTTCTTGATATTGCGCCTGTCGGCTATACAGTCACCTGTAACTGGAATGAAGAAGCCGGTATCAAAATCAATTCATGTCAGCTGGACAAGGACTTTACCGGCTTTTATTACGATATGAATACCGTCACCTTTACCATGGAGACGCCGCCAGGCTATGGCCTATCTTACTGGCTGGTAAACGGCGAACCAATGTATGGGCAGGAGATTACATTGACCAAAGACCATGCCATAAACGGTAATATCGACGTAGAGCTTGTTCGGGAGCGGCTTGACGAAGAAGCCCCCATCATTACAGCCATTGCCTATGAAGAAAGCGCGGATTATATAGTGATAGAAAATCCATATCAATCCAGCCTAGACCTGCGGCAGCTTTATATCTCCGACGATCCGCAGAACCCGCATAAACAGGTTCTTGCCGATTATATCCTCCCGCCGGGAGAAAGCCTGAAACTCTATTGTGACAACTATCAGGAATTAGATGCCTTAGGCGGCTTTCTGATCGGTTTTAACTTAAAGAACGGCGAAACACTTGCCATCTCCGACCAAGAGGGCAATGCCGTCCAAGCAGTTTACCTGCCCAAAATAAACAATGACCATATTCTCATCAGAGACTGGATAAGTGGGAGGTATTATGATGTCGCGCTGTGACGGTCACGCTCACGGTCACGGTCACGCTCACGGTCACGCTCACGGTCACGCTCACGGTCACGCTCACAGTCACGCTCACGGTCATCGCCATATTGCCCGGGCCTCATCGGTGCCGGTTCCGGCTCCCGAAAATAAGTGCCGCTAAGTTGCCCGCCCAAAGAATCGGCAGTTTCCGTGTCGTCAGCAAGCGCCGTCCATGGCGCGTGCTGACTTGGCCGGCCCTCCTTGGCCGACCACCACTGGGTTTTTGTTAGGCGGGAAACTAAGCGGCACTAATTTTCTCCCGCAAGGAACCGGCACCGATGAGGCCCGGGCAATATGACGATTCGGCATACCGAGCGGAAGGTTTTATGATATAGAGAATTTTTGCTTATAATTTTATTTTAAGCTTGTTGAAATTAAAATATATGTAACTTATTTAGATGGTGAAAATTCTATCAGTTTATGCTTGTGAATATTACTATTCTATAATATAATTTTTAACAAGTCAGAAATTGATTTGTAGTCAGCAATCCGCTTCAAGAAGTATGTGTAATAATTGACACTGGTATCATATTATAAAGATTTTATATTATAAATTATAAAGTTTTTATATTATAACATGTAAAGTACACAATCTATAAAAAGGAGATTTAAATTATGAATATCCGCAAAATGGTTACTGCCGGCGTATGTCTGGCTTTATGCCTGCTACTTCCCTTTTTGACCGGCAATAACCGGGAGCTGGGAACCCTGTTTTCTTTAATGCATCTGCCGGCATTGCTGTGCGGTTTTGCCTGCGGCTGGCAATATGGCCTGATCGTCGGTGGCATAGCCCCGCTGCTTAGGTTTATGCTTTTCGGCATGCCGCCGATGCCGGTCGTTGCCGTACCGATGGCCTTTGAACTGGCAGTTTACGGTACATGTTCGGGACTGCTTTATCAGCTTCTTCCCAAGCGTAATACCTATATCTACGTAAGCCTGATCGGTGCCATGATAGCCGGACGCATCATCAACGTCCTTGTATCCACTTTCTTCGGTCAAGCGGTAGCCCTCGTATCTTTTTACAACATCTTTGCCAGTACATTTGCCGGCATCATCTTACAGATCATCATCGTTCCGGTCATTGTCATGGCCTTAAAAAGAACCGGCCTGCTTAATCAAGATAATAATTAAAGACATAAGTAACTATATGAAGATCACAAGCCTCATAAAGCAACGAGCAACACAAAGCAACGAGACTCATAAAGCTTCACAAGCATAACAAAGCATAGGGGTGACTATGGAACAGATCAAAAGACTGCTCGAAGTCAATAGCTACAAATGCATAGCGATCGACGGCCGGTGCGGAGCCGGCAAGTCTACCTTGGCTGACCTCTTGGCAGCAGAATACGGCGGCCAAATTATCAGAATGGACCATTTTTATCTACCGGGTCAGCTACGCGGCCGGGCTAGGGTTAACGTACATTACGAACGCTTTGAAGAAGAAGTATTCGCACCGCTAAAACGCGGCGACAGTTTTACTTACCGTATCTTTGACTGCCATCGAATGGACTATCATGGCAGCATCACCATCAGACAAGCCCCGCTGACGATTATTGAAGGGGCTTATTCGCTGCTGCCCCAGTGGGAGTCCCTGTTCGACCTGAAAATATTCGCCGACGTCTCGCCGGATGAACAGAAAAAACGTATCCTGCGTCGCAACGGCGAACAGGCCTACCATAATTTTATAACCAAATGGATCCCGATGGAGGAAAAATACTTCCAAGACTATCACGTGAAGGAAAGATGTGACATAATACATCTAAGTAAGTAAATAAGATCATCAAATAAAGGAAATACTATGTAGCAACATACTGTATTCAGTATGCTGCTATTTTTATATCCTCCATTTTTATCCCCTAATAATTTTCATACCCATTACTATACTATTACAGTATTACCATAAGGAGATTACCCATGAATTATATTATTTTCGTCACCTTAGCCGTTTTAGTTACTGCCTATTCAGCTTATAAAATAATCAACCGTATCTTTATGAACATTACCATCGGCAGAAACACCTTAGATTTCAGCCGATATAAAAGGGCCCGTCCCTACACCCGCCTGACCAGGGAAGCCGGTGAATACGGAGAATGGCTTCATGCCCAGAACCCAGAAGTAATCCAGATTAAAAGCCAGGATGGCTATGTCCTGACCGGTCATTATCTGCCGGCGGCAGAAGCCCGGCGCACCTTGCTTATGGTCCACGGCTACCGAAGCGGCTGGGTACGCGATTTTGCGGCCATGGCACAGAAGCTACGAAATTACGGATGCAATCTGCTGCTCATTGAACAACGTGCCCACGGCTTAAGCGAAGGAAAATACATCGGCTTTGGTGTTTTAGAGCGCTACGATTGTGTTGACTGGCTTCATTTCCTCACCCATAATCAAACAGAGCCACTGCCCATTTATCTCACCGGCCTTTCCATGGGTGCCTCAACCGTACTGATGTCAACAGCCATGAAGCTGCCACCGGAAGTAAAAGGAGTGATTGCCGACTGCGGTTTTACTTCCGCCTATGACATGGTAACCAAGGTGGCCAAGGCATCCTTCCGCGTCGGCACCCATACTGTCAACCGGATCAACCGGCTGTGCCGACAGAAAGCCGGTTACAGCCTAAACGAAACCACAACTCTGGATGCAATGGCAGTTTGCCAGGTACCTATCCTTTTCGTCCACGGCACAGCCGACAGTCTAGTGCCGATGGAAATGACCCTACAGAACTATCAGGCCTGCCGCGCCCCCAAAGAACTGCTTCTGGTAGAAGGTGCCGAGCACTGCAGCAGTTTCCTAAAAGACACCGACAATTATATCAATACCATTCACCGCTTCTTTAATTGGGAAGGACAACCCCATTATGGTTATCGCCATTGAGGTTCATCGCAGTACAGTCATCGCAGTGCGGTCCTCACAGTGCGGTCCTCACAGTGCAGTCCTCATAGTACAGTCATCGTCATATTGCCCAAGCATCACCCGCGCCGGTTCCGGCTCCCGAAAATAAGTGCATCTAAGCTCCTCGCCCAAGATACTGACAGTTCCCGTGTCGTCAGCAAGCGCCCTCCTTGGCGCGTGCTGACTTGGGCGGCCATCCGTGGCCGCCCATCACTAGGTTATTTTTTAGCGAGGAACTAAGATACACTAATTTTCTCCCGCAAGTAACCGGCGCGGGTGATGCTTGGGCAATATGACGATTCGGTATTCCAACTGGTAGGGTGGGTGGGAAGCCATTGAATTTAGTACCGTCTCTAGGCCTATATGCTTTTAACCATTCGCATTGCCGCACACTGAAACTTAGAGGGGTGAAGATATATAGAAAAGTATAATAAAGCAGTAAAAGATCCTAAGAAGTGAAATAAAACATATATATAAAAAAGAGCCAAGACCACAAAAAACTACCAGTTGAGATGCCGAATCGCCATATTGCCTAAGCTTCATCCGCTCAGGTGACTCGCGGGAGAAAATTAGTGCATCTTAGTTCCTCGCTAAAAAAACAACCTAGTGATGGGCGGCCAAGGATGGCCGACCAAGTCAGCACGCGCCAAGGAGGGCGCTTGCTGACGGCACGGGAACTGTCAGTATCTTGGGCGAGGAGCTTAGATGCACTTATTTTCGGGAGCCGTCACCTGAGCGGATGAAGCTTGGGCAATATGGCGATGACCCTCCTAACGTTCCCCCCTAGCGCTCCCCCCTATGATATCTGCCGCAGATTCTTCTGAGCCGTCGAAAGCATCAGTTTAATCCGATTAAGCTGATTAACTTCACTGGCACCGGGATCATAATCAATCGCGACGACATTAGACAACGGATACTGCTTCCGCAGTTCCTTGATAACCCCTTTCCCCACCACATGGTTAGGAAGACAGCCAAAAGGCTGGGCACAGACAATATTACTCACGCCGCTATGAATCAGCTCAACCATTTCCCCGGTCAAAAACCAGCCTTCGCCGGTCTGGTTGCCGATGGAAACAATCGACTGCGCCATATCAGCCACCTTATAAATGCTGACCGGCGGGCTAAAATGACGGCTTCTGGCAAAGGCACGGACAGCGGCGCCCCGGACAAACTCGATGGCCCGGATCCCCAGCGTGGCAATAACGGCCGCTTTTTTGCCGGTACCAAGATATTCGGCTTTATATATCTGATTATAGAAACAATACAGCAGAAAATCCATTAAATCCGGCACAATGGCTTCAGCCCCCTCCGACTCTAACAGCTCCACCAGATAATTATTGGCGGCCGGGGCATATTTTACCAAGATTTCTCCCACGATGCCCACCCGGGGCTTGCGTTCGTCAGTAATCGGGATATCGTCGAAAGCGGCAATAATCTGGCGGCACATCTTCTGAAAAGTAAAGAAGTTTTGGTGCTTCCCGGATAGAAAGCGCTGGCACTTTTCCAGCCATATTGCATGCAGGGCGTCTACCGCCCCGACTTCCTTTTCATATGGCCGCATGCGGTAAGTACAGCGCATGAAGATATCGCCGAAGATAGCGCCGTAAGCGGCCCGGATCAGCAGATCGGCGTTCAGGCGGAAACCGGGATTGCTTTCCAGCCCGATCAGGCTGAGCGAAATGACCGGGACGTGGGACAGGCCGGCTTTTTCTAGGGCGCGGCGGATAAAGCCCACATAATTGGTGGCCCGGCAGCCGCCGCCGGTCTGCGACATGATCACCGCCGTCCGATTCAGGTCATAGCTACCTGACAAAAGGGCATCCATAATCTGGCCGACGACCAGCAGGGAAGGGTAGCAGGCATCGTTGTTGACATATTTCAAGCCGACATCGACGGCCCGCCGGTTATCATTGGACAGCACCACAAAGTTATAGCCGCAGGCCCGGAAAGCCGGTTCCAGCAGTTCAAAATGGATCGGCGACATCTGCGGGCAGAGGATGGTATATTCCTTACGCATCTGCTCGGTAAAGATCGTCCGGCTGGTGGCCGAGGAGCGGATCTGCCGCTCCTGATTAAGCTGTTCCCGGATTCGGATGGCAGACAGAAGCGAACGGATCCGGATCCGGGCGGCGCCGAGATTATTGACCTCATCGATTTTCAGGCAGGTATAGATCTTATCCGAACCGGTCAGGATGTCGTTGACCTGATCGGTGGTCACCGCATCCAAGCCGCAGCCGAAGGAGTTTAGCTGAATCAGCTCTAGGTTGTCGGTGGTCTTGACAAAGCTGGCCGCGGCATACAGCCGCGAATGATACATCCACTGGTCGGAGACTAACAGCGGGCGTTCCGGTTTGGCCAAGTGGGAAACCGCATCCTCGCTCAGCACCGCGATACCGTAAGAGGTAATCATCTCCGGGATGCCGTGGTGGATCTCCGGATCGATATGATAAGGGCGCCCGGCTAGGACAATACCGCGCCGGCCGGTGGTTTTCAGGTATTCCAGTACCTCTTCCCCTTTGCTTCTGATATCTTCCCTGGCTTTCATCTGTTCTTCCCAGCCCAGCCTGACGGCGTCCAAGACGGCTTCGGCAGGGAGCTCCGCAAACTCGGCGGCCAGGGCTTTAGACACCGTGCCAGGGTCACGGAAGGACATGAAGGGATTACGCAGCACCGCTTCGCCGCGGCCGAATTCCTCCATGTTGTTCTTGATGTTTTCCGAATAGGAAACCACGATCGGACAGTTATAATGATTGTTGGTTTCTTCTATTTCCGGCCGCTCATAAAAGAGCGCCGGATAGAAGACAAAATCCACCTTCTGATTGATCAGCCACTTGACATGGCCGTGGACCAGCTTGGCAGGGTAACACTCCGATTCACTGGGAATGGATTCGATACCCAGCTCATAGATCTTGTGGCTGGAATGGGGCGACAGGATCACCCGGTAACCCAGCCTGGTAAAAAAAGTATGCCAGAAAGGATAATTTTCATAAATATTGAGTACCCTAGGGATGCCGACGGTGCCCCGGGGCGCCTCGTCAGCCGGCAGGGATTCATAGGCAAACTGCCTTTTTAGCTTATATTCGAACAGATTAGGGATTCCGTCTTCATTCTTCGTCTTTCCGATGCCCCGCTCACAGCGGTTGCCGGAGATGTACTGGCGGCCGCCGGTGAATTTGTTGATGGTAAGCCGGCAGTTATTGGTACAGCCTTTACATTTGGCCATACTGGTCTCAAACTGCAGGGCATTGATCTTAGCGATGGAAAGCATGGTTGTGGCCGGCCGGCCGGCGTTGGTGTATTGCTCCCTGGCAATCAGGGCGGCACCAAAAGCCCCCATAATCCCCGCGATATCCGGACGGATGGCCTGGCAGCCGGCGATTTTCTCAAAGCCCCGCAACACGGCATTATTATAAAAAGTCCCGCCCTGGACCACGATGTTTTTACCTAGGTCGGCGGCATCCGCCACCTTGATTACTTTAAATAAGGCATTTTTAATCACCGAATAAGCCAGGCCGGCGGATATATCGGCAACCGAAGCGCCTTCCTTCTGAGCCTGCTTTACCTTAGAGTTCATGAAGACCGTACACCGCGTTCCGAGGTCGATGGGATGGCTGGCAAATAACGCTTCCTGGGCAAAATCCTCGACGCTGTAATTCAAAGACCGGGCAAAGGTCTCGATAAACGAGCCGCAGCCGGAAGAGCAGGCTTCATTCAGCAGCACACTGTCCACCGTCTTATTTTTTATTTTGATGCATTTCATATCTTGGCCGCCGATATCGAGGATACAGTCCACCGCCGGGTTAAAAAAGGCCGCGGCATAATAGTGGGCAACGGTTTCCACCTCGCCGGCATCTAAGAGGAAGGCCGCCTTCATCAGCGCTTCGCCGTAGCCGGTGGAACAGGAGCGGACGATATGGGCGTCGGCCGGCAGATGGTCATAGATATCTTTGATGGCATTGATGGCCGTTTTCAGCGGACTGCCGTCGTTATTGCTGTAAAATGAATAAAGCAGGGAGCCGTCTTCGCCGATCAGCGCCAGCTTCGTGGTGGTGGAGCCGGCATCGATGCCGAGATAACAGTCACCGCGATAACTATCTATATCACGGACATTTACTTTGGCCAGGCTATGTCGGCCGACAAACTCGTCAAACTCCGCCTCGTTGGCAAACAAGGGCTCCATCCTTGCCACTTCAAAGTCCATCTTAATGGCCGAAGCAAGTTTTTCCACCATTTCAGCCATGCTGTAAACCACTTCCCCCGCATTAAGGGCCGCGCCGATGGCAGCAAACAGATGGGAAAGCTCGGTGTCGATGATATGCTCCTCGTCAAGCTTGAGCGTGCGAATAAAGGCAGTTTTCAGTTCCGACAGGAAATGCAGCGGGCCGCCGAGAAAAGCCACATGGCCGCGGATCGGCTTGCCGCAGGCCAAGCCGCTGATGGTCTGGTTCACCACGGCTTGGAAGATGGAGGCCGCTAGGTCCTCTTTGGTCGCCCCTTCGTTGATCAGCGGCTGGATATCGGACTTGGCAAAGACGCCGCAGCGCGCGGCGATCGTATATAAAGAATGATAATCCTTGGCAAATGCGTTCAGTCCCGCGGCGTCGGTCATTAACAGGGAGGCCATCTGGTCGATGAAAGAGCCGGTACCTCCGGCACAGATGCCGTTCATCCGCTGCTCAACATTGCCGCCTTCAAAATAGATGATCTTGGCATCCTCGCCGCCCAGCTCAATCGCCACATCAGTCTGCGGCGCCAGTTCTTTCAGGGCCGAAGCCACGGAAATCACTTCCTGTACAAAAGGCACTTTCAGATGGTTAGACAGTGTCAGGCCGCCCGAGCCGGTAATCATCGGATGGACATCGACATTCCCCAGCTCGCTATAGGCTTTTTTTAACAGCGTGGCCAGCGTATCCTGGATATTGGCAAAATGTCTTTCATAATCCGAAAACAGGACGGTATGATCACCGTCCAGTATAGCTATTTTAACTGTTGTGGAACCGATATCGATACCCAGTGTATACATATTTTTAACCCCTTATCCTTCTGAACTGTATGTTCTGATCGGTACGTTTCTGAGCCATACGCCCTGATCCGTATGTGCCATTAACTGTAATAAGTATCTCAGTTATGGCGGCCAACCTACGTCATTATACGACATAAAACCGCAAAAATCAACGTGGGTAATAAAGGAAGAAACAAATTAACCTTGATTTTTTCCATATATCCAGTATTTTAGAATAAAAATATAAAATAATGTAAAAAAAGGAAAGAATATCATTTATTATAAAATATGCTGTCATATATAAAACTTGCCTGTTCGGAAGTTGTAACTTCGCAAGGCTAAATACAATATTATAAAATACTAAATAAAATTAAAATTTTTATAAAGTTTTTAGCAGTCCATGGCGGAGGCTTGATTTATGCCCCGTGTAATGCTAGAATATATGATGTTTAGTTAACAGATATGTCCAATAGTATCTGCCGGACGGCAGAAGCACATAGATAGGAGCAGTATGAGCAGATTTGAAAGAAAGTTCGGTAAGTATGCAATTAAAAACATCTCCATGGTATTGATTCTGTGTTATGCCACCGGTTTCGTGATCAGCATGATCAATTTACCCTTCCTAGATTATCTTACCCTCAATCCATATGCCATCATCTTTGACTTTCAGATATGGCGGCTGTTTACATGGATCATTATCCCGCCGGGCTTGGATTCGAACCTGTTTTTTACACTTATTATGCTGTATTTCTATTATTCGATCGGAACCAGCCTAGAGCATACTTGGGGAACCTACCGGTATAACGTTTATTTATTGTCCGGCATGATATTTACCGTGATCGGAGCGTTTTTGCTGCTGGCCTATAATTGTCTGACCACACCGGGACTATTAAACGATTTGATCATGATTAACGGTTCGGAGCTTAGCGGCTCGGATCAGGCTTATGCGGAAATTATCGAAGGGATTTTCACACAGCAGGCCAATGCTTTTAGCACTTATTTCGTTAATATGTCGATTTTCCTAGCCTACGCGGCCACTTTTTCAGAAGCAAGGGTGCTGCTGTTCTTTGCTATCCCGATCAAAGTAAAAGTACTGGGGATTATCTATGCCATCATCCTAGGAGTCCAACTGCTGACGGGCACCCGGGCCATCCAGTTTGCGATCATTGCCTCATTGCTGAATTTTATTATTTTCTTTCTCCGTTCCCGTAACCGTGTCAGGCTGTCGCCCCGGCAGATTAAGCGGCGGTACGAGTTTCGGCAGGATATAAAAAAAGCCCCGCGCATCTCCCGGCATCAGTGCGCTGTCTGCGGGATCACTGATGAACAGGATCCGAACATGGAATTTCGTTTCTGCTCCAAATGTGAAGGCAACTACGAGTACTGTAGCCGGCATCTTTATACCCACACCCATGTCAAACACGCCGGCGGCGACGGTTCGGAAAGGAATATAACGGTGCGATATGACGACGATGAATCATGATAAGGAATACCGGTTTGCCCAAGCCTTGGAGGAAGTACGTAAGCTGGCCAAAGAACAGGGGATGCGCATCGCCGATGAACAGGTAAGAGCCGCTTTTGCCGCGCAGGAACTGTCAGAAGAGCAATTTGCTATGATCTATGATTACCTGAAGCACCACAAGATCGGCGTGGACGAAGAAGTCAACCCGGACGATTATCTGTCGGAAGCGGAAAAAGACTATCTGGCGGATTATCTGAGCGGCCTGCGGGGGCTTAAGAAATATACCCAAGGGGAAAAGGAGGCCGCCCTGATCGCGGCGATGGCCGGAGCGCAGGCGGATTATGACCGGCTGGTGGAAATCTATCTGCCGGAAGTGGCGGGGATCGCTAAGCTCTATGCCGACCAGGGCGTATATCTGGAAGACCTGATCGGGGAAGGTAATGTCGCGCTGGCGTCCGGTGTCGCTATGCTTGGCGCCATGGAAAATCCGGCGGAAGCGGAGAGCATCTTGATCAAAATGATCATGGACGCCATGGAGGAGCTGATTGCCGGAACCGCAAGGATGCAGGAAAGCGACCGAAAGATGGCCGATCAGGTTAACAAGGTTGCGGAAGCCGCCAGAGAACTGGCCGAGGCACTAGGCAGAAAGGTGACGCCGGAAGAGCTGGCCGCCGAAGGCGGTTGCTCGGTGCAGATGATCAGAGAGGCCCTGCGGGTCAGCGGCGGGGCGATAGAGGATATTGTTACAGGATGAAAACATGGGAGTAAGTATGGAAACCTCTCGTTCTCGGGATCGCGCCGTAGATGCGCTTAAGGGTATTGGAATAATATTTGTTGTAGCCGGACATTATAACTTACATTCCGACTATCAATCTTGGTATGATTGGATATGGTCTTTTCATATGCCTTTATTTTTTATGGCAGGCGGCTATCTTTTTGCTTTAAACAGTGATAACCTTACTAAGCATGGATTTCTAAAATACCTGTTGAAGCAGGTCAGAAAATTGCTTTTGCCATACTGCGTTTTCTTTGTAATTAATTTTATATTTTTTTACAGGCAAGAGATTTATCATGAAACACTGACGATCCCCGCCGAAGAGCAGTTGAAGCTGTTGCAGGCATTTATATTAGGCGGCGGGTATTTAGATAAAACCCGGATCGATTTTGCGCTATGGTTTTTTCAGCTTTATTTTATATCCACGCTTTTGTTTTATTGGATCAACCGATTTCACAGAAGCTTAAGTGCCAAGAATGCCAGAATATGGATGACAGTGCTGTTTTTATTAACGGCTGCCTCCATACTGCCGATCCAGCGTCTGCTTCCGGGCCGGCCGGCATATCATATAAACGCCTTGCCGGCCGCAATATTGTTTATGTTAATAGGTTACTTATATCACATATACATTAAGAAAAAAGACAGTATTCTTTATTCCGATGGCTGGAAAAGAGAGATGTTGAAGTATTCATTGCTTTTGGCCGGAATCGTATGTGCTTATTACTTTCCGGGTAACGTGGCAGCGATTAACAGTTATTTTTATTGCATCGGAGCTGTTTGTACGGTATATGCATTATACCTTGGCCTGAATACTTTTGCCAGCCCGACGCTGATTTATTTGGGACATTATTCAATGATTGTTTATGGGACACACCGCCTTGTGTCAGCGGTGTTCCGTAGACTGGAGCCATATATTTTTAGTTCATGGGATGGTTTCCCGGTATATTTCATCGTAGTGGCCGGAATATTATTAGTCTGTTGTATGGAAATTGCGATATGGAATAGAATGGGCAAGTGGTGCAAGCGAATAAATATTAAGAAATAATAGATTATGGCATTCACCGCCGGAGGGGCACGACAGTTTATGAATGAAAATCAACAGGATAATAGCTTTAAGTATGTCATGATGGACACCGGGCATATTTATCTGGGTGCTAAATATTCTTATGCGGAGCTGCTAGAAGAAGATGCGGTGCCGTTTAAGCTTAAAACCATCATATCGCGCTATATCTTGCCGGAGACAAAGGCAGAGACGACACTCGAAAGCCAGCTTTGTCAACTGGAAAACGGCAGCCTGCTGTTTGGCATGTTAAAGCAGTTAAAGATAAAAATAAAGGTCAGCTTGCTTCTGGATCGGACCGGCCGTGCCGGAAGAGGCGGCCAGAGGTATCAAGAAAAGATCCTGACCCTGGAGCAGCTGTCCTTGATCAGCCCGGAACAAAAGGAGGCAGATGGCCTCTTGATTACGGAGATGATAATCTCGCGGCTTGGCCTGATGTCTTTCAGCGTATAGCCCATAGCGGTTATTGGTGATATTGCACAGGAATTTATGCCATAAATCCTTAAAATATGTCATAAATTTTAGGAACTTTTTACTTGTCAAATGATACATTCTCTGCTATACTATGAATGTAGTCGGGACACAGAAGCCCACTACCACTAAACTACGGTAAAATTCCCCTTTTACACTGAACCGGATTAAGGCGCAAGCTTTGTCCGGTTCTTTTATTGACAGAAATGAGGAGGATGGCCATAAAACTATGAAATCGAAGATTTCATAGTTTTTTTTAAAAAAACATGGTATACTAATTTCCAAATAATGAAATTCTTTGGAAAAGAGGAAATGAAGTGAACAATCAAACAATCAAAGCAGCAGCCTATGAAATAATTGAGGACAGACCGGTTGAAGATCTGAATTCCCAAGGCATCATCTTGCGTCACAAGAAGACCGGTGCCCGTCTTACCATACTTTCCAACGACGATGAGAACAAAGTGTTCTATATAGCTTTCCGGACCCCGCCTGCCGACAGCACCGGCGTCGCCCATATCCTAGAACATTCGGTGCTTTGCGGTTCCCGGGAATTCCCGGTCAAGGATCCCTTTATTGAACTGGCCAAGGGTTCCCTGAACACCTTTTTAAATGCCATGACCTATCCTGACAAGACAGTCTATCCGGTAGCCAGCTGTAACGACAAGGATTTTGCCAACCTGATGCATGTCTATCTGGATGCGGTCTTTTATCCCAACATATATCAAGAAGAGCGGATCTTCATGCAGGAGGGCTGGCACTATGATATGGCGGCGCCGGAGGATGAGCTGACGATAAACGGCGTAGTCTATAATGAAATGAAAGGCGCCTTTTCAACCCCTGACGACATTGTGGAAAAGGAGATTTTAAATTCCCTCTATCCGGATAACGCATATGGCTGTGAGTCGGGCGGCGACCCGGACATCATCCCGACGCTGACCTACGAGCAGTTTTTAGATTTTCACCGCCGTTACTATCATCCTTCCAATAGCTATATTTATCTATATGGCAACATGGATATCGAAGAGAAGCTGGCTTTTCTGGATGAACGTTACCTTGCTCATTTTGACGAACTCCCCATTGATTCTACTATTATCCGGCAGGAAAAATTTACCGAACCCCGTGTCCTGCAAAAAGAGTATCCGGTAATGGAAGGAGAGGACCTAAAGGAGAGCACCTACCTGACCTACAACATCTGCATGGGGACCAGTACCGATGCCAAGCTTTACATCGCCTTGCAGGTGCTGGATTATGCGCTCTGCACCGCCCAAGGCGCGCCGCTTAAGCAGGCGCTGCTTGACCGGCGCATCGGCAAGGATGTTTACAGCGTGATGGAAACCGGCATCTTACAGCCCTATTTCTCGGTGATAGCCAAAGATGCCGAGGCCGGGCAGCAGGCAGAATTTGTCCAGACGATCGAAAGCATCTTGACGGAGCTGGCCGCCCAGGGAATCGACAAAAGGTCTTTGGCGGCCGGGATCAATTATTATGAATTCAGATACCGGGAAGCCGACTTTGGCTCCTATCCCAAGGGGCTGATGATGGGACTTCAGGCCATGGACAGCTGGCTTTATGATGACAGCTCGCCGTTTATGCATATCGAAGCCAATCATACCTTTGCGCTGCTGAAGGAAGCAATGAACGACGGCTATTTTGAAGAGCTCATCCGGCAGTACTTGCTCGGCAATCCCCATAAATCAATCCTTAAGGTGGTTCCCAAGGCCGGCCTGACGGCCAGCAAGGATCTCAAGCTAAAAACGGAACTGGCAGCCTACAAGGCGACCCTGGATCCGGAGAAGACAGCAAAGATCATTGCGGCGGCTGAGGCCTTGGAAGCTTATCAGGAAGAGCCGAGCTCTTTTGAAGATCTGCAGAAGATACCGCTCCTTGCCCGAGCAGATATCAGGAAGGAGGCCGTCGGTTTTGTCAACGAAGCGCAGGATGTCGGCGGAACGACCTTGCTGTTCCACGATGTTTTTACCAACGGCATCGGTTACCTTAAGTTTATTTTTGACATCAAAGCGCTCCCGCAGGAGTTCATCCCCTACCTGGGGATATTAAAGACAGCCCTCTCTTTAGTGGATACGGATAACTTTTCCTTTACGGATCTCTACAATGAAATCAATATCTGTACCGGCGGGATCCAGAGCAACGTCAACACCTATGTGGACGCCAAGGATATCACCCAATATAAAGCGGTACTGGAAGTCAGGGTAAAATTCTTATACGACAATATGCCCAAGGCATTTGAGCTGGTCGAAGAGATCTTGCTGCGTTCCCGCTTCCAGGACAGTAAAAGGCTCTACGATATCATAGCGGAATCAAAGTCCAAGATGGAAAATGCCATGAGCGGTTCCGCCCATAGCCTGGCCATGATGCGGGCTCTGTCATACTTTTCACAGACCGCCGGCCTCACGGAGCAAATTACCGGCCTTCCGCAGTATCGTCTGCTGAAAGAGCTGGAAGAACATTTTGATGAAAAAAAATCTGATCTCATCCATAAATTGGCGACCCTGGTAACGTATCTATTCAGAGAGGAAAATCTGCTGGTAGACTATACAGCGACTTTGGAAGGCTGTAACGGCTTAGCGGAGCACGTTGCCGCGTTCAAAAAGAAACTGTACCGGTCACCCATAGATGCCATGCCCTTTGCGATCAGCCTGCAGAAGAAAAACGAAGGCTTTATGACGGCAGGACAGGTGCAGTATGTCTGCCGCGCCGGTAATTTCATCGCCAAGGGACTGCCTTATACCGGTGCGCTGCGGGTGCTGAAAGTGATGATGGGCTATGATTATCTCTGGAACCAGGTGCGGGTAAAGGGCGGGGCATACGGCTGTATGTGCGGCTTTACCAAATCCGGCGACAGCTATTTCGTGTCCTACCGTGATCCCAATCTGAGCAGGACCATTGATGTTTATGAGAAGGCGGCAGACTACATCAAGCATTTCCAGGGTGACGAAAGGAGCATTACCCAGTTCATTATCGGCGCGATCAGCGACCTGGACACCCCGATGACGCCATCGGCCAAAGGCGCCTACTCGCTGAGCGGCTATATGACCGGGCTAACCTTGGCTGAGATGCAGCGAAACCGCGATGAACTCATGGAAGTCGACCAGGAGGCTCTGAGAGGTCTTTACCGCTATGTGGAAGCTTTTATGCAAGATGAATGTCTCTGCGTGGTGGGGAGCGAAGAAATAATCAGGGAGAACAGCCAGGCATTTATGAAGACGGAACCTCTCTTTTAGCGCCCGGCGGCAAAGCAAAGACGGCCTACTCAGGTGCTTGCCGCCGCAGTACAATTAAGGAGGAGAATTATGAAAATGAAAATCAATCTGTGGTACGGGTTAATCCTTTTAAGCCTGTTGCTGACATCCTGTGGCAGCTCCGGTACCGATAAGCCGTCCGATGACGGCATGATGTATGCCGCCGCTCCGGAAGAGGCAGAATACAGCCGAAGCCAGATGAATGAAATCTCGACAGCCGATCAGTCTTATGATGTCGTTCCGGAAGCCGAAGCGGCCGCCGGCGAAGCGCCGGTAAATGCCACGGATGCCGCCGCCCCGGCGGTGAATGACCTAGCGGCCCGTAAGATGATCCGCCGGGCCAACCTAGCGGTGGAAACCGAGGAATTTGATGCCTTACTTGCCACGGTGGAAGAGAAGATCGCCGCCCTTGGCGGTTACACGGAAAGCTTTGACGTCAGCAATAACGCGAATTATTTTGGCAGTCAAAGCCACCGCTATGCCGCGATGACTGTCCGTATTCCCGAAGATAATTACGACCTGTTTTTAAACAACGTGGCGGAAGTCTCCAACGTATTAAGCCGCCATGAAACGGTACAGGACGTGACCTTACAGTATGTCGATATAGAAAGCCACAAAAAGGTCCTGCTGACAGAGCAGGAGCGTCTGATCACCTTATTGGAACAAGCAGATAATATCGAGGACATTATCGTCATCGAAAGACGGCTGTCGGAAGTCCGCTACCAGATCGAAAGCATGGAGTCCCAGCTCCGTACTTATGATAATCTCATAGACTATAGCACTATCAACCTGAGCATCAATGAAGTCGTGCAGCTAACCCCGGTACGGGAACAGACCACATGGGAAAAGATCAGCACCGGTTTTGCCAAGAGCTGGAGCAATCTCGGTTTGTTCTTTAAGAACCTGTTTATCTTCCTCGTCGTGTCCTTCCCCTATCTGCTGGTGATCGCCGCCTTTGTGGTATTTATCCTGCTGATAGTCAGGCTGTGTACCGGAAGATCCCGACGTAAAAAGACCCCTGGCGGCAGCGGGCAGCCCCCCCAGGGCGGCAGCGGGCAGCCCCCCCAAGGTGGCAGCGGTCCGAAACGGCCAGATAATACCAACTAATAATAACCAATAGCAACTAATAAAAACTAATAAAAACTAATAACAAGGAGCTACAAGACAACCTAGATGAAAGCGGATCAGCAAACAGCGCCGGATCATGAACGGCAGACAACACCGGAAACCGAACAGGATATGAAACCGCAAACAGGTCAAAAAGCGTCACCGGCCCAGCATAAATCAGGCTTTGTGACGCTGATCGGCCGTCCCAATGTGGGGAAGTCCACCTTGATGAACTGCCTGATCGGACAGAAGATCGCCATCACCTCCAACAAGCCCCAGACCACTAGGAACAAGATCAGGACGGTGCTGACCGGTGCCGAGGGCCAGATCGTCTTCATTGATACGCCGGGGATTCACCGGGCCAAGAACAAGCTGGGCGAACACATGGTCAAGACGGCCACGCAGAGCCTGAAAGAAGTCGATCTGATCCTTTGGCTGGTCGAACCCGGAAGCTATATCGGAGCCGGCGAACGCGGCATCATAGAGATGTTAAAGAAGACCAAGCTGCCGGTCATCCTAGTCATCAATAAGATCGACACGGTCAACAGAACGGAGCTGCTTGGTTTTATTGACGTTTACCGGAAAGAACTGGATTTTGCTGAGATAGTTCCCGTATCGGCATTAAAAAAAGACAATACGGAGACCCTGCTTGCTTGTATTTTCCGCTACCTGCCTTACGGGCCGGCCTTTTTTGACGAAGATACCGTCACGGATCAGCCCCAGCGCCAGATCACGGCGGAGCTGATCCGTGAAAAGGCGCTACATAGCTTGGAAGAAGAGATACCGCACGGCATCGCCGTAACCATCGAAAAAATGCGGTGGCGGGGTCGTATCGTCGATATCGAAGCCACGATCATCTGTGAAAAGGAATCCCATAAAGGCATTATCATCGGCAAAAACGGCGATAAGCTGAAAAAGATCGGCACCAGCGCCAGATGGGAAATCGAAAAAATGCTGGAAAGCAAGGTCAATCTCCAGCTGTGGGTCAAAGTAAAAAAAGACTGGCGTGACAGTGATTATCTGATCAGGAATTTTGGTTTGGATACCGCAGAGCAAAAATAATAGAACTAAACGTCCGGATAGGAATATATAATTTTAAAATGCCAACCCTAATAGTAGAAAGCTGATAGCAGAAAGCTGCCATAAATTTAAAATGCGGCTATCTGACTACGCAAAATCAAGAGTACGGGGGAAGCAGACATGGACGAAACAAAAAGCTGGGATCATTTTATGAATTCGGGAAGCATCCGGGATTATTTGGATTATAAGCAAATGGAGACCCAAGCGGGAGAGGATCCTTATGCAGGAAACAGTGAGTGTTACCGGGATGATATTAAAGACGGAGCCTATCGGGGAATATGACCGGAGAGTCGTCATACTTACCGGAGAAAGAGGGAAGATAGCCGCCTTTGCCAAAGGGGCGAGAAGGCAGGGAAGCAGACTGCTGGCGGCTACCAATCCCTTTTGTTTTGGCCAGTTTAACCTTTTTCAGGGGCGCAGTGCCTATACGGTGACGGAAGCCCATATAAAGAATTATTTTGAAGGCCTGCGCGAGGATTACCAAGCCGCGTTTTACGGGATGTTTTTTTTAGAAGTCATGGATTATTATACCAGGGAGAATAACGATGAAAAGATGATGCTCAACCTGCTTTACCAGTCATTAAAAGCCCTGGGTCATCCGGCCCTGGAAAACCAGCTGGTCAGATACATATTTGAAATCAAGGCCCTGGCTCTGAACGGGGAATATCCGGGGCTGCCTGAGGAAAAGTCCTGGGAAGAAGCCACCAGATATACGATGAGCTATATCGTCGGTTCAGGCATTGAAAAGCTATATTCCTTCACGGTTTCTCCGGCGGTTCTTAAGCAGCTAAGGGAAATCTCCGATCTATACAGGAAGAAATATGCCGACAAAGCGTTTAAGAGCTTGGAGATCTTGGAAACATTGTAGTTGAAAAACCATCCTCAGTCATATATAATAGATTGAATATCATCGAAGCGAAAAGAGAGGGCCGGTATGTTAAAGATAAGAGGCATAACTATGGTAATATTGGCCGTTGCCGCGTTATTCGGACTGAGTGGATGCGGTGAACGGGGACATCAGGATGCCGGACTTAAGGAAGAGACATATATTACGGTGCATGATGACGGCAGCGTGACAGCGGTGATGACGGATAGTTTTGCCGAGGCATATTATCAGCCGAGCGAGCTGGAGAACATGATTCTGGAGGAAACGGCAGCTTTTAATGAGCAAGAAGGCGAAGACAGCATCAAGCTGGAAGAAGTGTTAGCGGAAGAGGGCATAATCAACGTCATTATGGTATTTTCTGACAGCGACTATTATGCGGATTATATGGATTCGGTCTTTTTCACGGGAACGGTTGCCGAAGCGATAGCCGCCGGAGCGGATCTGGACCGGCCGCTTTTTGATATTCAGGACATGACCAGCATGATCAACGGAACCCAGATACCGGACACGGATAAAGCCCATATTCTGATAACTGATGAGCCTATGAATATTGCCCCGGTTGCCTTTGAAACCTTTGGGCGGATCTTATATGTAAGCGACGGCTTGGCTGCCGATGAGGAAAACAATATTGTCAGGGCAGAAAGCCGTACCGAGGAGCTGTCCTACATTGTATTTGAGTGATCTATAAAATGTAACTGGGAAAGGACTAATTTAGGATGAAGAAATATAGTGTGAATGAACTGCGGAAAATGTTTCTGGATTTTTTTGAAAGCAAAGACCATCTGGTGCTGAAGAGCTTTTCGCTGGTTCCGCACAATGACAACAGCCTGCTGCTGATCAATTCCGGGATGGCACCCTTAAAGCCTTATTTTACCGGCCAGGTCATCCCGCCGAGCAAAAGGGCGGCCTCATGCCAGAAATGCATCCGCACGGGAGATATCGACAATATCGGCAAGACGGCACGGCACGGTACTTTTTTTGAGATGCTCGGTAATTTTTCCTTTGGGGATTATTTTAAGAAAGAGTCACTGGCCTGGACCTGGGAGTTTCTTACCGAGGTTGCCGGGCTGCCGGCCGAGCGTCTTTACCCTTCGGTTTATCTGGATGATGACGAGGCTTTTGCGATCTGGAACCAGGAGATCGGCATCGCCGCGGAACGGATTTACCGTTTTGGCAAGGAGGATAATTTCTGGGAACACGGCTCGGGTCCTTGTGGCCCGTGTTCGGAGGTCTATTATGACCGCGGCGAAAAATACGGCTGCGGCAAGCCGGACTGCACCGTCGGCTGTGACTGCGACCGCTTTATAGAAATATGGAACAATGTCTTCACCCAGTTTGACGGTGACGGCAAAGGCAACTACAGCGAGCTTGAGCAAAAGAACATAGATACCGGAATGGGACTGGAGCGCCTGGCGACGGCGGTTCAGGATGTAGCCTCTATTTTCGACATTGATACCGTACAAGCCCTTAAGGATAAAGTATGTGAGATTTCCGGCCAAAGCTACGGAAAGGAATACCGCTTGGATGTGTCCATCCGTATCGTTACCGACCATATCCGTTCGGCCTCTTTTATGATATCCGACGGGATCATGCCCGCCAATGAAGGCAGGGGTTATGTACTGCGCCGCATCATCCGTCGCGCCGCCCGTCACGGCAGGCTGCTGGGCATCCCCGGGATTTTTCTGGCCGCCCTCAGCAGTACGGTCATTGAAGGCAGCAAGGAAGGCTATCCGGAGTTGGAAGAAAAAAAGGATTTCATCTTTAATGTCCTCACCCAGGAAGAAAATAAATTCAACAATACTATTGACCAGGGGCTTAATATCCTGGCCGAGATGGAAAGCGGCATGACGCAAGGCGGAGTCAGCCAGCTGGCCGGAGCCGAGGCCTTTAAGCTCTATGATACATATGGTTTTCCCATTGACCTGACCATCGAGATCATGGAAGAAAAAGGCTTTTCCGTCGATATGGATGGTTTTCATGCCCTGATGAAGGAGCAGAAGGAAAAAGCCCGCAAAGCCCGGAAAGGCACCAATTACATGGGTGCCGACGCAACCGTTTATGAGTCCCTTGATCCGTCTCTGACCACGGTTTTTACCGGTTTTGACAGCCTTAAGGGCGAAGCGGCGGTCACGGCCTTGACGACCGAAAACGAAGTAGTCCAGGCCCTGTCTGACGGGGAAAGCGGCACGGTGATCGTCGCCGCCACCCCCTTCTATGCGACGATGGGCGGGCAGAACGGCGACCGTGGTATCATCCGCACGCCTGGCGGCGAGTTTGCCGTTAAGGAAACCGTCAAGCTGACCGGCGACAAAGTCGGCCACATCGGCACCGTAACCAGCGGAATGATATGTTTAGGAGACAAAGCCGACTTGCGGGTAGCCGCCGATTACCGGGCGGACACCTGTAAGAACCACAGCGCCACCCACCTGCTGCATAAAGCATTGCGCACCGTGCTAGGTTCCCATGTGGAACAGGCCGGCTCCGCTGTAGACAATGAAAGGCTCCGTTTTGACTTCAGCCATTTTTCCGCGCTGACGCAAAAGGAAATTAACGAGGTGGAAGCTATTGTTAACCGCAAGATCGCTGATGCCCTGGACGTCATTACCGAGTTGATGACGATAGAAGATGCTAAGAAAACCGGCGCCATGGCTCTTTTCGGGGAAAAATACGGCGAAACCGTGCG
>DBDG01000045.1:0-456 GCA_002293475.1 Lachnospiraceae bacterium UBA938 | reverse complement strand
GTCGCCGCCGGGGTACGCCGTATCGAGGCGATTACCGGCCACGGGGTGTTCCGCTATTACGAAGGCCTGGAACAGACCTTGGCGGCCGCGGCCAAAGCCGCCAAGACGACGCCGGCCGCCTTAAAAGCCAAGATAGAAAGCCTGGCCGGCGAGATTAAACAGCTACAAAGCGAAAATGAATCCTTAAAAAGCCAAGCCGCCAAAGAGGCCCTAGGGGATGTAACCGATCAGGTACAAGAGATAAACGGCATTAAGCTGCTGGCCGTCAAACTGTCCGGAGTGGATATGAACGGTCTGATGGACCTAGGCGATCAGCTGAAGAATAAGTTAGGTGAAGGCGTGATCCTGCTGATTGCCGATAAGGACGGCAGAGTAAATATGACAGCCATGGCTACCGAGGAAGCCATGAAAGCAGGCGCCCATGCCGGCAACCTGATCAAGGGCATCGCTGCCCTG
>DBDG01000040.1 GCA_002293475.1 Lachnospiraceae bacterium UBA938 | reverse complement strand
GGAATTTAGTTTTTCATTCAAGGAAAAATATTAATAAAAGCCTTGAATTATGGTAAACCCGCGGAAAATGTGCTATAATACAAAGCAATGCGCATATGCGGGAGGTTTATATGAAAAAATGGCATATTAATATTGAAGATTCCAGACTGCTGATGATAGCAGCAGGCTGTGCAGCATTGATCTTGCTTTTTGAGTGCTGTACGATCAATATAATGGGCGGCAGGTTTATGTTTGCATTTCGCTTTCCGCTGCACATAGTTTCTGGCGCTAGCCTGTTTGATGTACTTGAATCAGCAGTTCTGCTATGTATCCCTCTGACAATGCTTATCTTTACCCTTATCTATGCAAAAAAGAAGATGAGGATGCTAATATGGCCTATTGTATTTAGTGTCTTGAGCGTCTTGGTAAAAACCGCATATATATGTATGTACAGCGGATACTTTACCTTGGCCGATACTTGGCTTAACTGGGTGACATCGCTTCTGCTGCTTCTGGCATTTGCTTTGACCGTATATGGGGTTGTCAAAAATACGTGGCTGGTGGCGGTCTGCGCTGCCCTGTCAATGATGGACATAGCAAAGTTTTTTTTGCCAGAAGGTCCTTTTGCCTTTGCGATAGGCACAAGTGTATACCTTTCGGCTTTTTTATCCTCAATACTTTTTTATATCGGCTATGCGGCGCTGGGATTGGCGATGAATGGTGAGGATGCCCGAAAATAACTGTGGACAGATGAAGAGGGATGCGGCGGGAAATGAAAAACAACAGCAAGAATAAAGCGCTATTTAAGGTTTCTATTTTGCCCCAGTCATGGCGCGGAAGGCTGATATTAATAAACATACCGAATACCCCGAATACCGCGGAAAAAAGCTCCGATAACCGATACCCATAGGGATTACTATTATTATCCATGGGCAGCAACCTTCATAAAAAGATGCGCCTGAATCCCGGTCAGGTTCATATAGATCAGGATTATCGGGAATATAAGCGGTTATACTTTTACATAATAAGGGCTCTTTTCTAACGGAATGGCCGCCGATCGTAATATCACCTTCTTCAAAGTCAAGAACACCGACGATGGCTCGGATGGTAGTGCTTTTACCTATTTTAACTATATGATATAAATACAAGTTATGGAAATCATTAGAATTATTAAGTGTACTTATTACATAGAATAGGATATAATACTATTTGCAAGACAATAAAAATAACAGTAATGATAAAAAGGGAACAAATTCTGCATTTGACGGAGGTATAATATGCGAACATTAGGAACAGTAGCTAGGGGAGTAAGAGCGCCAATGATAAGGCCCGGAGATGATCTGGCGACCATTGTTGTTGACAGTGTTATGGCAGCGGCTGAAGAAAATGGATTTGAGCTTCGGGATCGGGATGTGATCGGTATGACGGAAGCTATTGTGGCAAGATCTCAAAACAATTATGCTGACATTCAGCAGATAGCAACAGACATAAAGAATAAATTTGGCGGCAAGGATATAGCGATTGTGTTCCCCATACTATCCAGAAACCGTTTTTCTAACCTGTTAAAGGGCATTGCAGCAGGATGCTCCAAACTATATGTTATGCTCTCCTATCCCGGCGATGAAGTAGGCAATCAGCTGATTGACTGGGATAAGCTGGATCAGGCGAAGATTAATCCTTATACGGATGTCCTAGATGAAGAAAGGTACCGAGAGCTGTTCGGATATGACGAAAAGCACCCCTTTACCGGTATTGACTATGTGGAGTATTATAAAAGTTTTGGAGACCATGTAGAAATAATTTTTGCCAATGACCCCCGTGCGGCTCTGAAATATTCCCCCAATGTCTTGGCTTGTGATATTCACACCCGCCAAAGGACGAAACGGCTGCTGAAAGAAGCAGGGGCAGAAATAGTCTATGGGCTGGATGATGTTCTATCCGCCAGCGTTAACGGCAGCGGCTATAATGAAAAGTACGGGTTATTAGGCTCAAACAAGGCAACAGAGGATAAAGTTAAGCTCTTTCCTCGAGATTGCCAGAAACTGGTGGAAGACGTCCAGTCAGCTATCTGGGCAGAGACTGGGAAAAAGGTTGAAGTCATGGTTTACGGAGACGGGGCTTTTAAAGATCCGGTAGGCAAAATATGGGAGCTGGCCGATCCAGTGGTATCCCCAGCTTATACTGAAGGTCTGGAAGGCACACCCAATGAGCTGAAACTCAAATATATGCTGGATAACGAACTTGCCGGCAAGTCGGCGGCAGAGGCAAGGGATGCGATGGCAGAGGCAATCAGGAATAAAGACGAACAGCTCGGCAATAAAGCGCTAGGCACCACGCCGCGCCGCTACACGGATCTATTGGGCAGCCTATGTGACCTGATGAGCGGAAGTGGAGATAAAGGAACGCCGATTATACTGATATCAGGTTACTTTGAGAATTATGCATCTGAGTGATTAATGTAAAACTCAGCTATGTGGGGTGCTGAATAAGTTTGGTATAGAAAAGCGGGGTATTGAGTAAAGTTGGTGTAGTAAAGTATTGAGTAAAATAAGGTGTAGTAGAGTATTGAGTAAAATAAGTTGTCGAATAAATTAAGATATTGGGGTTTAAACGAAGATATAAAATATGGAAGGATCAGATATATGAAGCAGGATATGATTGTAATTCTTGATTTGGGAAGTACGGAAAATACGGTGTTAGCAAGAGAAATCAGGGAAATGGGCGTTTATAGTGAGATTTATCCGCATGACATTTCTGTTGGGGAACTTAAGGGGTTGCCCAATGTCAAGGGAGTAATTATCTATGGCGGTCCCAATCATATTGTGGACGGTGTGCATATTGATGTACATCCTGATATTTATGAAGCCGGATTTCCGGTCATGGCGATTGGCCATGAAATTGCCAAGTGTCAGGATGTTTTTAGCACTTGGGAAGAGGCGGTCGGATGCTTGCACGCTTTTGTATTTGAAACTTGTAAGGCACAGGCGAACTGGAATATGAAAAACTTTGTGGCAGATCAAATTGAATTGATTAAGCGCCAGGTGGGTGATCGGAAGGTGCTTTTGGCACTGTCCGGCGGTGTGGACAGTTCGGTAGTGGCCGCGTTGCTGATTAAGGCAATCGGCAGACAGCTGGTGTGTGTTCATGTAAATCATGGGCTTATGAGAAAAGGTGAGTCGGAGGATGTGATAAAAGTGTTCGGCAGCCAGATGGAGGCTAATCTGATTTATGTAGACGCTACTGACCGATTTTTGGGAAAATTGGCTGGAGTGGCAGACCCTGAAAAAAAACGTAAAATCATAGGAGCGGAGTTTATTCGTATTTTTGAAGAAGAAGCACGTAAGCTGGAAGGGATTGATTTTCTAGCACAAGGGACGATTTACCCGGATATTGTGGAGAGCGGAACCAAAACAGCCAAGGTAGTCAAGTCACATCACAATGTCGGCGGACTGCCGGAGGATATGAAGTTTGAGCTGGTTGAGCCGATCCGGCAGCTATTTAAAGATGAAGTACGACAATGCGGCCGGGAGCTGGGCCTACCGGATGAGATGGTATTCAGGCAGCCATTTCCTGGACCCGGTCTGGGCGTAAGGTGTCTTGGTGCGATTACTAAAGACAGGCTGGAAGCAGTGCGGGAATCGGATGCAATCCTGCGGGAAGAATTTGCTCTGGCTGGGCTGGATAAGAAGGTGTGGCAGTATTTTACGGTGGTGCCGGACTTTAGGGCGGTAGGTGTCAGGGATAATGCTAGGAGCATGGACTACATGGTGATTATTCGGGCTGTGAACACGATTGACGCAATGACAGCAAGCGTAGAGCAAGTAGATTGGCCGGTGTTAATGAAGATTACGGACAGAATATTGAAGGAAGTGGAGAACGTAAACCGGGTTTGTTATGATTTAAGTCCGAAGCCGGTGGCTACGATTGAGTTCGAGTAAAAAATAGGGGAGAAGGAAGCTAGTGTTTATGCGGGTTGCAAGCAAATTTGTTTAGTGTCTGGCAACGTTTTGGCAACAATTTTTATTTGGTTTGAGTTTTGACCGGATTAGCATATTAAAACCTTACTGATTTTATGTGAGCAATGAGTCGGGTGGAAATGGGTTTGTTGATTTTATTTCCATGTGACGGGTGCCACGATAGCTGTTGAGTGTGACGGCTGTTAATTTAATCAGTAAGGTTTTTTTGTGCTGTGTTTTATTTTATTTTTTTATTCGTCTGGGTTTTGGTTGCGTAGTTTGCGCCGAGTGTGAAGAGCTTCCTTAAAACGCT
>DBDG01000077.1 GCA_002293475.1 Lachnospiraceae bacterium UBA938 | reverse complement strand
CAGAGCCGGCGGCCGAACTTGCCTTGGAGGTAAACTGGTATGTTGAAATTGATAGCTGAGGATTATATAGATTAGGGAGAGGGGTGTGGAGTGATTAAGAAGCGGATTATGCTTACTGTTGCATATGATGGAACTAGTTATAAGGGATGGCAGATTCAGCCGGCGGTTCCGACGGTGGAGGGGGAGCTGAATAGGCGGCTTTCTGAATTGCTGGGGGAAGAGGTGGTGGTGATCGGCGGCAGCAGGACTGACTCGGGAGTCCATGCCTTGGGTAATGTGGCGGTGTTTGACACGGTGACGGTGATTCCGGCGGATAAGATCGCTTATGCCTTGAATCAGCGGCTGCCGGAAGATATCCGCGTCCAGAAATCAGTGGAAGTGGCGGGCGATTTTCATCCTCGGCATTGTAGTAGCCGTAAGGTGTATGAATATAGGATATGGAATGCGGAATTTCCGTTGCCGACTAAACGGCTTTATGCTGATTTTACTTACCGTAAGCTGGATGTTGCGCCGATGCAGCAGGCGGCGGCCTTGTTGGTGGGGGAGCATGATTTTAAGAGTTTCTGTGCGGCGGCAGCGGTGGTGGAAAGTACGGTGCGTACTATATATGAAGCGGCGGTGGAACGTCAGGGCGAGGAGATCGTGGTGCGGATCTGCGGGAACGGTTTTCTTTATAATATGGTGAGGATTATCGTGGGGACGTTGGTGGAAGTCGGCGTCGGCAGGTATCCGGCGGAATATGTCGGGAGTATACTGGACGCAAAGGAACGCCGGGCTGCTGGGCCTACCGCCCCGGCAAACGGACTGACATTGGTTCGGTATGAATTTGATATGGGGTGATTTTTGTTTTGTCATATGGGGCGTGATTTTTTATCTTGCTGTGTTTGTATTTTTATTGACGGCGACAGGACTTGTTTTGTGCTTGCCAACTTAATGTCAGCAGATATTTGCTTGTTTTGATATTTTGATTGCAGTTTTATTGATTAATGGTGTTGTTTGTAGTATTGAAATCTGATATTATTAAATTTGTGTTGTGATTCCAGTTGAACTCTGATAAAGTCTAAGGAGGGTTAATGTATTTGACTCGATGGTTATTGTTTGTGAGTTGTGATTTCGAAAGGTGTTAAGTTAGGTATATAAATATGTAAAGGGGGGGGTGGTTTTACGATATGAGAAAGTATTTTAATAAAGTACTTATGGAGGTATTGATAATACCGGTATGGCTCGGCAGTTTTTTTTATGTGCCTGACAGCCATGATTTCATGTTCTTCTCCTTTTTTGCGGGACAGTTTACGGATGACAAAGATCCGGCACTACCTGTCTACGGTGGCAGCGGATGGCTGCGCGGCGGTTCTGAAACGGGAATCCCTGTCATGCTTATTTCTTATGAAAGTTTTATAAAAGTTGCAGACAGCCGGGGTGCCGGTGATGTGCCGGATGAAAGCGGAAGCGTGACGATCTATTATGCCGAAGAAGGCCCGGAGGAGCCGTCGATCACCGTCTGGACGGAGATCCCGGACGGGGAGGTCGAGGACGGAAGGTTTGAAATAACTTATACGGCAGCGCCAGGTAGGGGAGCTGCAATAGAGAAGATTTACTATGTGATCAATGGCGATGTTGAAAGACGCCTATATACTTATGGTGACCCGGATATAAAATTAAGTGAAGGGATTGTATAATTGGTACCTGATATAAAGAAGAATAAGATTGTATTCTATGTAGAGGACACGGAAGGAAGAACCGCCGAATTTGCTACAGAAGATGATTTGACTGATGGTACCTAAGTTACAAATATGTAATTCATCCAAAGAAATCCTTGACACGCTCGGATGCGTATACTATAATATTGCAATGTGGCGGTATTTTTTGTCAGTTGCGCCGTAGCCCCGGCAAGACATCAGCAATATCGCCGACAATCCGGTTGATGATCCGCATACGGCCCGGACATCCGTATCAGGAAGAGCAAACTGGAGTGAATATCTTACGAGGAAGACAGTTAAACGGAGGTAACACGATGAATACATTTATGGCTAGTCCGTCTACCATTGAGAGAAAATGGTATGTAGTGGATGCTGCTGATATGACTTTGGGACGTCTGGCGAGCGAAGTTGCCAAGGTGTTAAGAGGTAAGAATAAGGCGATCTTCACCCCGCACATGGATACGGGTGATTATGTCGTTATAGTAAATGCCGCGAAGATCAAAGTAACTGGCAAGAAGCTGGATCAAAAGACATATTTTCGCCACTCTGAATATGTAGGCGGCGTAAAAGAGACTACGCTGCGGGAAATGATGGCAAAGAAACCTGAACATGTGGTTGAACATGCTGTGAAGGGCATGCTTCCCAAGGGACCTTTAGGAAGACAAATGTACACCAAGCTTCATGTATATGCCGGACCGGAGCACAACCAGGCGGCACAGAAACCCGAAGCTTTGGTATTTTAACCGGAAGGGACTGAAAGGAGATAAGAAAAATGGCGAAGACAGCTAAATGCTATGGAACAGGCAGAAGGAAAAAATCAATTGCCAGGGTATATCTGACACCCGGCAAAGGAAATATTGTGATCAATAAAAGAGACATTGATGATTACTTTGGGATGGAGACCCTGAAAGTTATCGTGCGTCAGCCGTTAGTTGCTACCGATACGGTAGGCAAGTTTGACCTGATGATAACAGTCCGCGGCGGCGGCACGACCGGTCAGGCGGGCGCGATCCGGCACGGCCTGTCCCGGGCTTTGCTTCAGGCGGATGCCGATTACCGGCCGATATTGAAGAAAGAAGGCTATCTGACTAGGGATCCCCGTATGAAAGAAAGAAAGAAATACGGACTCAAAGCCGCCCGTAGAGCACCGCAGTTTTCGAAGCGTTAATTTTTGGCGGGAAACCGGTACTATAGGGGAAAAACTACTGATAAAAAACTACTGATAAAAAACAGTAGTGATAGAAAAACAGTACTTTAGAAAAACAGTGCTCTAAAAAACTTATTATAAAATAATCAATAAACACGACAGGATATTTTCAAGACTCAAGGATTGAAAATGTCCTGGTTTACGTCATTAAGCATTTGTATACAATAGTATTAGCTAACAAAGCTAACGGATCCAAGATAGCTAACAGAATCAAGATGACATTTACACATCAGTAAAGGAGGCAGATGCATGAGACATGAGATTTTTGGCGGTAACCTGCCGGCGGTGATCATTTATCTTGACCGCGGGGAAAGTATCTACACTCAGTCAGGCGGTCTGACATGGATGTCAGATCAGATAAAAATGGAGACGAACATGAAGGGTGGCTTCCTGAAAGGGTTTGGCCGTATGCTGACAGGCGATTCACTGTTTATGGCAAGCTATACGGCAGAGGCGGATGGGCAGTATGTTACGATTGCGTCAAGTTTTCCGGGAACTATCCTGCCGCTTAATGTGGGAGAGGGTTCATATATCTGCCAGAAAAGTGCTTTTTTATGCGCCCAGCCGGAGGTGAGCTTAAGTGTCTATATACCGCCCGGAGTTAAGGGCGCCTTTTTTGGCGGGGAAGGCCTGGCGATGCAGGAAGTGACAGGCAACGGCTTGGTTTTTCTGGAAATTGACGGTAGCGTCCGGGAACTGAACTTGCAGCCGGGCGAGAGAATTAAAGTAAACACCGGCAATGTCGCGGCATATCAGAAGGAGGTCAAATACTCCGCCGAGGTAGTCAAGGGCTTTAAGAATATGCTGTTCGGCGGCGAAGGCCTGTTCCTGACGACCCTTGAAGGACCCGGCAAGGTCTATCTGCAGACGATTACTATGGCGGGATTTACGGAACGACTCATCCCGTTCCTGCCGAAAAAGGATTAAGTGACATTTTGATAATCAGTATGTGTTTAAGGGAGGTGAAAGAAGATGGCAGATTTCTACAAACGAGTGGCTAAGGTATGCAGTCTGATTCCGGCGGGCAGCGTGGCGTCTTATGGTCAGATTGCCTTGCTTTGCGAAAAACCGCAGAATTCACGCCAGGTAGGTTATGCCCTTGGCCGGAAGCTTACGGAAGTGGCTGAGGCGCACCGGATCGTGAACCAACAGGGCCATCTGTCAGGCGCGTCGGCTTTTGAACAGCCTGATCTGCAGAAACTCCTGCTGGAAGATGAGGGTGTAGAGGTTGCTTATGTCATTGCCATTCAGAAATATAAGGTAAACATGAAGCGTTACCAGTGGAAGCATACGTTAGATGATGTCCGGCTCCTTAAAGCTTATTTCCATAAGGAAAAAATATAGAAATTTAGCATATTAAACATAATTTATATATAATAAGCAAAATTATTAGATTGAAATAAAAAAGAAATTTAATAAATAAAATGAAACGTTGATCTGTCAAAAAGACAAGATAAATGAAAAATAACTAATTAATTCTAACATCACAATTATCAAAAACGACATATTACGATTACCTACACAACTTTTTTAAAAAAATATCAAATTTATCCATTTAGATAATTGACATAATAGAAAAAATGTTATATAGTGAATTTATAACAAAAATACCGGAAAAGGGGGATGTAAGATGTTTGACAGAAAAAGACTAAAGAGATTTATCCTGGAAAGAGGTTTAAAACAAAAAGTGATCGCCAAGAAGGCAGATATTACGGAGCATCAGCTCTCTCTCATCCTTCAAGGGAAGAGAAAATGTAATATTGATGAGTACATAAGGCTCTGTATCACTTTGGAAGTACCTTTTACTCAATTTATTGACGAGGATAAACTAAACGAAGCTACCAAAAGAGGCGCCTAAGGTGACCCCAAAGGCACCTAAGTCAAACAAAAAGAAACCGGGAGGATATCTTCCCGGTTTCTTTTTCTACTTAGTTAAGTGGGGAATTCCTGTCGCATGCCAGCTTGTAACTTCCTGTGCCATGCTGACAGGCCGGACATTTCTCGGGTGACGATATGCCAAGGTGGCGGTAACCGCAGTTCAGACATTCCCATTCCGTTTTTTCTACGGAAAGGTATAGAGAAGCAGTATTAAAACGTTCCAAATATTCCCGAAAGCGTGCATCGTGCCTTTTTTCTATGGAAGCAATTGCAAAAAAGGATGCGGCGATGGTATCGAAGCCCTCCTCTTTTGCCGTCTGACCATAAGAAGGATAGAGGGCAGACCATTCCTCGTACTCATTCATAGAAGCGGCCGACAGGTTATCGGCGATGGAACCTAAAGCGATGGCCACGCGGACCATTGGTTCTGCTGTAGTGTGATTCATGCCTTCACTCAAATAACTATAAAATATCTTTCCATGTGTCCGTTCATTTTTAGCAGTTTCCACGAAAAGCGTTTCTACTGCTTTTTGGCTTTCTTGCCTGGCAATGTCGGCATAGGATAAATAACGGTGGTATTCGAGCGTTTCCCGGGCAAATGCGTTTGCCAGATTGATCAAGGTCTGACTGCCGCTTAATCTGCTATAGCTGCTCATGAATGATCTCCTCGTGCTAAAATTATGGTCATATCAGTTTAATGTCTTAACAGATTTTATTTATTATATTATTTTTTTATTGTATCAATTCCTTGCTTGATAATTCCGCTATTATATCAATTCATCAATGCAGACAGGACCGGACAGCACTTCTCTGGCCACATAAAGTCCCATGTCACGCCTTGTTTCCACAGTCCATTTTACCAGAGAAAAACAGCGCCGTTCCAGTTCGATGCAGGTAATGCACCGGGGATGTACACAGCTTCCGGTATTGAAATAAAGAGAGTCGATACTCCCCATCATAGGACGATGGGTGTGCCCGGCGATCAGAATACTATGCTCTTTTTTGGCCCAATGAGTCAGACGGGTCTCCGTTCGATATTTAACAGTATTATTTTTGGCGGCGTCGGTGGGATCCTGCACGCCGAAATGCTCCAGCGGCCGCCACAGATAACGGCATAAAAACCTGGCCAGCTTCCAGAAAGTGAAGTTAAACAATTCGACCTGATGCCCGTGGAGCAGGTAGATACTTGCCTTTTTATAGGCATCTTCCATGATGATGCCGGAAAAGACGGGCATGTCGGGTAACAGCTTTTTTTTTCGTTTTGCCATGTCATGATTTCCATAAACCAGATATAAACGGTTTTTTTGCCGGAATAAGGACATAAGCCAAAAAACATTGCTGTGTATCTCCATGATTGTTTTAATGTCACGGTTTTCCCATAGTTCATCCCCGTCTCCCAGCTCGATATAGGTATAGCCCAAAGCATAATAATGCCGCAGGGCTGAAAAATAAAGGTTCTGGTTTTTGAGGAAATTATCGTTGGAAGTACCGTCGCCACGGTGACAGTCGCTGATCAGTATAAATTTTGAGTCATCGTCAAGGACGAGGTGCGGCACGTTCTCGAATGCTTTACTGATTCTGGAATAGTAGCCCATAATCGTTACCGACCTTTCCGATTTTTATTTCCTCTTAAACGTTTAAGGCGAATCATCCGCCGGAAACCGAATGGAATATAAAAATACAGATACATCAGTTTATCTACGGTCAGGCAGAAGGGACGGGTGACAACTCGGAAGAGCCAGCATAAAAGGCGGTCTTGCAGTAAGGAGAATTTGCCCCAGAGCTTCCGGAACCAGCCTCCTGTCTTGGTGAAAGGCCTGTCAAAAGTAAAGAATACCTGTGACCCACAAATGCAAATATCGTTAGGCTTATAACCGATATCCAGCATGGCATGCACAAAGGCATCCAGCATTTCTTTGGTAGGGAAAGTAATAGAAATATTCATGGTAAGCTTTTTGGGGCTGCTAAAGGACCCCATGCGGAAGGCAGTCAGCCACCAATGGCGTTTGGACAGCTGTACAATAGACTCGTTATAATGACATAGATCCATGGAAAGCGGCATCATCTCGTCGGCGGGAACTCCCATAAAGAGGGTTTTTCTCAGTTTCTTGCGCGGGACGATATAATCCACGTTGTAGATTCCGATCTCTCCGCCGCAATTGATACCATACTGGCCTTTCCAAAACTCAATCAGCCAAGTCTTGTTGTCGTAATAAAAATAGATGGGCTCGCAGTCAAAGACAAGATTGACGAATGGAGAAAATCTATCATAGGCGTATATATAGCCGAAGTCCTTCTGCCATGCATCGAGGGTGGTACTGAAAGCGTCCTGGCAATTATTATAGCAATAACCAAAAGGTTCAATCAATTGATTAAGCCGGTTATATTTTTCCTCCATGGGCATCGAGGAAACTTTACAGATATTCAGTTTTTTACGCCGGGAACCCAGGA
>DBDG01000011.1 GCA_002293475.1 Lachnospiraceae bacterium UBA938 | reverse complement strand
AAACTGATAAGAAGACTATCTTACGTTTCTTTGACCTGTTTGAACATGCTACAGCTAATTTTAACATTGTCTTGCCTAAAGTAAATAAAGAGCGAAAGAACCAGATACCGCAGGAAGACCGGAAGAAGATTCTGGACTGCGCTATGATGTTTGAGCGCTATGAATACAAGATGGTGCAGCTATTGGGAGATTACAATCAAGCACAGGTAAGCCTTGACCCTAATGACATGAATGTGTGGCTCTACGAATACTATTATGAGTTGACGGTTCGTTTTAGAGATTTTCCGGAAGAATACCGCCCATATTTAGAAGATAACCTGTTTTTCAAGGAGCCCGGAATACCGATAGAAAAGCGTAGCTGGTACGGTGTCGGCTCGGACGGGATTTTCCACAAACACGACTATGCCCATTTTATGTATGAATGTTACAAAGCGCTGGCACGCGATGCCGGCATCCGGTCGGGTATCGTGCGTGACTGTATTATGATGCTCGAACCTTATGTTTTTAAGTTTAGGGGCGGCAGCCAATATAGCAGCCAATCTTATGCTCTGAATAATACCGGCGGTAGTAACAGCGACTTAATTTTATGGAAGACTTGCTATCATCCGGCCTTGGTACAGACCAACCTCATCGTCGACGATAAGTTTTTTGACCCTACCGGTAAGAATGTGCATTGGGGCATCGGTACCGACGGCATTTTTAACCTTGCCGAACTATGTAATGTGCTGGCCCGATGTTATAAGCTGCTCCTCGCTGATAGCATCTCCGATTTGCTTAAGGGATGAATTATACCTTTTAAAGCCTAAAACTTACCAATAGAAGCCTCCCTATTGCATAATATCATTGAAGATGATACAGTACACCTAACATACTCACTGACAAGGAGCAAGAAGGCGGTTACTATGGAAGCAAAAAAGGTTTTGTTCATTAATATGCCATGGGGGAAGATTGATTTCCCTTCTATTCAGCTTGGTATTCTGAAAAGAGCCCTGCAGAATCATAACATGGCTGCTGACATCCTTTATGAAAACCTGTCGTTTGCCAAATTATTGGGATATGAGCGCTATCATGTCTTTTCCTTAAGCTCAGGCTATTCCTATTTGCTGGAATGGTTTTTTAATGAAGCAATCTCACCGGCCGCAACGGACTGGAAAGCGGAAATCAGGGAACTAAACAATAAAAAGCTGGTCAGCCCTTTTCTGACCGATCAATATCGGCCGGAAGCGCTGACCCGTGAGCAGTGGGAGAATAAAGCGATCCGAGAGGCGGATTTTGAAGATACCTGCATCCATATCAAGAAAACGGTTGTTCCTGATTTCTTGTACCGGCTGATAGAAAAGATAAACTTCCCTGCCTATGACATCATTGCTTTTTCCTGCACCTTCAGCCAGACGATCCCGGCCATCAGCTGTGCCGCGATGATCAAGAAAAAGTGTCCGGACAAGATCATTATTCTGGGCGGAAACGGTGTGAGCGGTGAGGCCGGAAAGGAATATATAAGGGCATTCCCATGGATTGATTTTATCGCAAACGGGGAGGGAGAAGTGACGCTGCCGGCGCTGGTGACGCACCTGCGAAGTCGGGATGGCGTGCCGGAAGGCCGGCAGTGCCTTAAAGGGCTTACCTTTCGCAATAACGCCGGTGAAGTGCAAACTACCCCGAAACAGGAAGAGATTTCCATGGACCGAGTTCCGGCCCCCGACTATGAGGATTATTTTCGCCAGGTCAGGGCGGCGGAACGGGAGGGGGCGATGCTTGCCAAAAGCACGGTCTTATTTGAAGCATCACGCGGGTGCTGGTGGGGAGAAAAAAGTCAGTGCCGGTTCTGTGGACTGAATGGCGAAAACATCCGTTTCCGACATAAGTCGGCGGCGCAGCTCTATGATGAGATCCTCAGTCTGTCGCAGACATACCGCTGCCAAAACTTTATCTGTGTGGACAATGTGTTGGATTATCCGGCGTTTGAACCTTTCTTTGACAAGCTGATTGAAGCGGACTTGCATTTCACTTTTTTCTGGGAGGTGAAACCCTCCCTTAAGAAGACGGAACTACAGAAACTGTACCGGGCCGGTGTCCGTACCGTCCAGGCCGGTATCGAGAGTTTCAGCACGGCTATCCTGAAGCTGATCCGGAAGGGCAGCAGCCAGATCCAAAACCTCTGTTTTCTGAAGGAGTGTGATGAGGTCGGGATAACCGTGACCTACAATTATCTGTGGGGCTTTCCCGGAGAAAAAGCTGAACATTATGACGAGATCAGCCGTCTCATACCCGCCATCAGGCATCTGACACCGCCGCTGTACCCGCCCAAGCCCATGATATTACAGCGTGGCAGCGGCTACTTTAGGGAAAGAGATGAAAATGTGATGCAGGATATGAAGCCCATGCCGCAGTATGCCGTCTTATATGCGGGCAATGAGCTAAAACCGGAACATATTGCTTTTAATTATAGTTATCAGTCCGGTCTGGTACCGGATGACCTGAATTACCTGAATGACATTACCCATGCGGTAAAGCAGTGGAATCTTTTATATAACAGTGCCGAACGCCCGGTTCTGGTATCGGAAAACGGAGCCGGTTACGTAAACCTCTACGATACCCGGTCAGGACATCTACGGGCGATCCGTCTTCACGGCATCGTAGCCTGGCTGTTCCGGCTTTGCCGGACGATAAGGGCGGACACGCAGATCGTAGCCGAAATCGCCGGTATGCCATGGGGCCGGCTTTTTAAGCAAGAGGAAGTTTTCGAAGCTATGGAGGTTCTGGTCAGCGAAAGACTCATTCTGCGGGAAGGCCGCCGCTATTTATCGCTGGCACATCAGAAGGATAAGATAGATATGCGGATCCCATACCGAACCAGGAAACTTATCGATCAGGCCGGAAAATATAATGACTTTATCGAATTACCGGCGCTGCGGCAAATATCTGCCATACCAATGGAAAGTGGAGAATAGGGAGAAGAAGGAGAACAAAATGGAAACAAGATTGGAGAAAAATATCGGCACAACGAAATACAAACTGTCCCGGTTTAACCATTATGTGGAAGTCGATGAAACCCATGAACTGATCTACAATAGCCTAGCACAAACATTGTCGCTCCTGGAGGAGAAAGAGCGGGAGATATTGAACATTTACCGCAGTCCGGAGATGGATCGGGACATGGTAAATGAGGAAGATGCCATCATCAAAAAGATGCTGCTCAATCACTTTCTGGTGCCCGCAGACGTCGACGAGTTAGCTCGGTTTCGCCGTAGATATGATCAGGAACGACAGAAGGACAATCATATGGGCCTTACGGTACTGACGACGATGAACTGTAATTTTGGCTGTTCTTACTGCTTTCAGGGCAGTGATAAATCTATGCTCACCATGGATGACAAAACGGAAAAAGCCATCCTGAGGCTGATAGAAAATATGTCGGACCGAATCAACAGCTTAAATATCACCTGGTTTGGCGGCGAGCCGCTGTTAAGCCTGAAAACCATCAAAAATCTGTCCAATCAGATCATACCTTTGTGTGACCGCAAAAAAATAGCCTATTATTCCAGCGTGATCACCAACGGTTATCTGCTGAGCAGCGAGGTCATGGAAGAACTGTATCTGAGAAAAGTGCGTACGGTTCAGATCACGCTGGATGGTTCCCAGCCGGTCCATGACAAGATCCGTTATATTAAAAATACCGATATCGGAAGTTATGACCGTATTCTGGAAAATATCCAGTCATACTGTGAGAAGTTTCCTATTAATACGATAATCCGTATCAATGTGGATAAAAATAACGTTCATTCCATCTATAGCCTTCTGGATGACCTTTCCGCCAGAGGCTTAGGCAGCAAAGTCCGAGTGTCCGTATATTTTGCGCCGGTCGAAGCATCTACAGCGGCTTGCGGAAAAATAGCGGCAGATACGATTGATATGGAAGAATTCGGCAGGATCGAGTTTGGCTTGTATAAATATGCCGTGTCTCTTGGGTTGTGCAATATATCGCTTCCTTATCATATGGTCGGTATGTGTACGGCTTCCAGGGCAAATGGCTTGGTTATCCTGCCTGACGGAGAACTGCACAGATGCTGGGAAACGGTTGCCCAGCAAGATAAAAGGATCGGACAGTTGGACATCCTGGGAAGCCCAGCTAAGAATCAACGTGAGGAAGAATGGAAGCATTTTTCTCCGTTCAACTATCAAGAATGCGCGGAATGTCCGATGCTTCCCAATTGTGCCGGTTTCTGTGCCTATCGCTTCCTGTATGCGGCCGAATTCAGCGGAAACCGTAAAGTTCCCTGCCCGGTGCTGAGATTCAACATCAAGGAAAAACTGCTTCACTTTGTAGCCCAGAGAGATCCTTATGTGGCTCGTCTGCTTCTAAAAAACAGTAATTAAGTAACCCGAGTTAAGACATTAAGTCAAATCTTAAGTTAATTGTGTCAATGTTAAGTTACCGTAGCGACATGAAGTTATTCATCAACATGAAGTTAATGCACCAACGTTAAGTTATTACCAGTGTTAAGCAATGGAAAGGAGGAAGTATGGCATGCAAATTGTTGCGGCCAAAAATCCAGTATGAAAGATTATATTAATGTTTCTATGAACGGATTTCCCGAAAGCAAGGTTGATCCAGTGATCAGAGCTCTTACTATGGATAAGCAGATTATTGAATTTACATTATCTAAAGAAAACGACAATCAGGCAACCTGTGAAGGAAAAGCCTTGAAGCTGCCGCCTGAGCTGAAAGAAATAACGGAAGTGATGCCGCTGCTTGAGAATTTAAGACAAGTGAGACTGCAGCTTGATGGGGAAACCCTCAGTGTCCAGCCACTGAACAGTCAGCCGGGCCCGGCATTGCTTTCAGCCAATGCGGTGGCTGGCGATTGCGCCGGTTACGGCGGTTGTCCGGCCTATGGCGGTTGTCCGGCTGACGGCTGCGCCGCGGCT
>DBDG01000062.1 GCA_002293475.1 Lachnospiraceae bacterium UBA938 | reverse complement strand
CGTGGCCGTATGGCCATCTGGCTTCTGACTAGGTAAGCAAAGCTTACCTAGTCAGAAGCTCCGCCTCCCCCTCAGTAATCACAATAGTATTTTCATAGTGAGCCGATAAGGAGCCGTCCTCGGCGACCACTGTCCAGTCGTCATCCAGCCACTCAACCTCTGCATAACCCATATTGATCATGGGCTCGATAGCGAGCGTCATACCGGGCTGTAGGCGAATGCCTCTTTTTTTCTGAGCAAAATTGGGAATCTGAGGATCCTCGTGCATCTTGGTTCCGATCCCATGACCGACCAGATCCCTGACAATCCCGTATCCAAAGGAGGATACGTAAGCATCGATGGCATTGGAGATATCATACAGATGATTGCCCGCTCTGGCCATCTTTATTCCTTCAAAGAAGCTTTGTTTCGTTACTTTGATCAGCTTCTCGGCTTCTTTACTGATCTGTCCCACGCCATAGGTTCTGGCAGCATCGGAATGATAACCCTTGTAGATCAGTCCCGCATCCAGACTGACAATATCACCTTCATGCAGGATTCTGTCTTTTCGGGGAATACCGTGTACGACTTCTTCGTTTACCGATATACATAATGAAGCCGGAAATCCATTGTAGTTTAAAAAACTGGCCACACAACCATGATCCCGGATCAGCTGAGCTCCGAAATCATTTATTTCTGCCGTCGAGATACCCGGTTTGATGATCTTGCCAAGCTCATCATGAACAAGTGAAAGGATTCTACCGGCTTCACGCATCAGTTCTATTTCTCTTGATGATTTAATTGTTACCGCCATTGTATTTTACCCTAATATATCTATAATATCTTTTAAAGCGTTCTTTACATCCCCGGTACCGTCAACGTTCTTTAAAACTCCTTTGGCGGTATAGAAATCAATTAAAGGCTGAGTCTGCTCATGATACACCTGCAAGCGATTATTAACGGTCTCCGGCGCGTCATCGTTGCGGAGCACCAGCTCACCGCCGCATTTGTCACAGATGCCTTCCTTGGCGGGCGGAACAAAAGCAACATGATAAGTAGCACCACATTTTGTACAGGCACGTCTTCCCGCCATTCTATCCACGATTACATCATCGGGAACATCCACATTTATAGCGTAATCGACGGCGTCTCCCCGTTTTACCAGTTCACGGTCTAAGACTTCCGCCTGGGGGATATTTCTGGGGAAACCGTCGAGGACATAGCCATCCTGACAGTCGTCCTGTGATACCCTGTCCAAAAGAATCTTTACCGTAAGTTCGTCCGGAACCAGAAGACCCTGATCAATATATCCCTTTGCCGCAAGTCCCAATTCTGTTCCGGCCTTGATATTGGCTCTGAATATATCCCCGGTTGAAATATGGGGAATCTTATAATGTTCAGCAATAACTGCCGCCCGTGTTCCTTTTCCGGCTCCGGGTGCGCCCAGCATGATTATCTTCATAACTGCCTCCTATGTAAAAGTATTCTATGCTATCAAAAGGTTCCTGTTCCTTCTATATTCTTCTATATTCTTCTATATTCTATTTAGGTAATTCTGTTTTTATTACGGTATTAATAACATCTTGTAAATAGCGACATCGGCCGCCTATGCCCAGCACGCTGGGCAAGGGCAGTCCGATTGCATGTTTCGGGCGCACTTACCAGTGCCGCCTACTTATTTAATCATTCAAAAATCCTTTATAATTCCGCACCAGCATCTGCGATTCAATCTGCTTCATGGTGTCAAGAATAACACTTACAATAATGATCAGGCTGGTTCCTCCGAAGCTGACCTGTGCCTGAAATAAACCGTTAAAAATAAAGGGCAGAACACCGATTATGGTCAGGAAAACGGCACCGATCAGGATAATATGGTTCAATATTTTGTTAAGATATTCGCTAGTCGGCTTACCGGGCCTGATACCGGGGATGAAGCCGCCCTGCTTTTTTAAGTTTTCCGATACTTCTAAGGGATTAAAGGTAATGGACGTATAGAAATAGGCAAAAAAGACTACTAGTATCATATACACTACCATACCAATACTGTAAATCGGCGTTTTCAAGTCGAACCAATTTGTGGAGGTCAGTCCCTTAAGGATTTCTGCCCACACTCCCTGACCGCTGTAGAAAAATGAACTGATTACTACCGGAAACTGCATCAGCGATGAGGCAAAAATAATCGGAATAACACCGGATGTATTAACTTTCAACGGGATGCTGGAGGTCTGGCCGCCAACCATCTTCCTTCCCTGCACCTTTTTGGCATATTGTACAGGGATCTTCCGCACCCCGCTGTTCAATATGATAACGAGTACAATCATTCCCAAAATAATAGCCAAGATAATCACAGCGGATACCGCTCCCGCCGGAATCGATTTGCCGATGACAAACATATTAAACAGCCCCGTAATATCCTGAGGGATGCTGGAAATAATATTAATCAGCAAGACGATCGAAATACCGTTTCCGACACCTTTCTCTGTGATTCTTTCCCCGATCCACATCATAAAAGCACTGCCCGCCGTCAATGCGGCAACTACAGTGATGATGTCCATTACATTGCCGGAATTCTGCAACAGCCCTTGATTTCCGAAGCCGATCGCCATGGCCGCCGACTCGATCAATGCCAGTCCGACCGTAACATAGCGGGTAATGGAGGCGATTTTTTTCCTGCCGTCTTCCCCTTCTTTCTGCATTTCTTCTAACTTAGGGATAGCTATGGTGAGCAGCTGCATGATAATCGAGGAGGTGATATAGGGGGTAATATTCAATGCTAATACGGAAAACTGCATAAAGGAGCCTCCCGTAAAAGCATTCAGAAAGTTAAAGGCATCCCCTGACTGCCCTTCAAACCAATTGGCAAAAAATTCGCGGTTTACCCCGGGCACCGGCAGCTGTGATCCGAAACGGACCACAACTAGCATAGCTAACGTAAATAATATCTTGGTTCTGATTTCTTTGATTTTAAAAGCATTTTTTAAGGTCGTCAACATTTACATCACCTCTGCTGTTCCACCAAGCGCTTCAATTTTCTCTTTTGCAGTCGCACTGAATGCATTTGCCTTCACTGTAAGCTTTTTGGTAATTTCTCCGTTTCCGAGGATCTTTACGCCGTCGCGGGGATTTTTTACAATCCCGGTTTCAATTAAGGTATCGACCGTTATGGTAGCGTCGTTTTCAAATCGTTCCAGAACGCTGATATTAATTGCGACAATATCCTTAGAGTTTATGTTGGTAAAACCTCTCTTGGGAATACGTCTGTATAAAGGCATCTGTCCGCCTTCAAAACCCGGCCTAGTTCCCCCCGAACGGGCTTTCTGGCCTTTGTGCCCTTTACCGGCTGTCTTGCCGTTTCCTGAGCCGTGGCCACGGCCTCTTCTAAAATTATCGCTTTTCTTAGCGCCTTTTGCCGGCTGCAAACTTGATAACTCCAAACTCATTCCTGTAACCTCCTTCCAGCAATTTAATCGTTTCTTATAATCCATCGTACCTTACAACACCTCAGCTATCGCACGAAGAACAGCGTAGCTGTTCTTCTAATCATGGTCTAGAATATCTTAGGCGGCGTCCTCCGACGCCTTAGATATTCTCCATGATTTCTCCATGATTTGTTTATAATTTCTCAACTTTCAACAGATGCTTAATCTGGTTAATCTGACCCCAAGTCGCTGCATTATCGGGCAGTTCGATGGTCTTGTTTAATTTACGGAGCCCCATAGACAGGGCTGTCGCCTTGTGCTTGGGAATCGCCCCGATCGTGGATTTTACGAGTGTAATTTTTAATTTACCGTCCATTTTTCCCTCCTAGGCCATAACTTCTTCGGTAGACTTACCGCGGTTTTTCGCAACTTCTTCCGGAGTTTTAATCTGGCGCAGGCCTTCAATCGTAGCAAGCACGACATTCTGCTTATTATTGGAGCCCAATGACTTGGTACGGATGTTCTTGATGCCTGCCAGCTCACATACGCTTCGGGCCGGACCGCCGGCAATGACACCGGTACCGTCCGGAGCTTTCTTTAACAGCACGCTGGCAGCACCGAATCTGCCGATGAAATCATGGGTAATACTTGAATTGTCGTCCATGGCTACGCTTACCATGTTTTTAGCGGCATCTTCTTTTCCCTTGCGGATTGCTTCCGGGATTTCAGTAGCTTTTCCCA